>NZ_JAXARY010000012.1:0-163451 GCF_033949435.1 Methylomonas defluvii
TCGCGGGTTCGTAGCCAGTCACTTTTTCATCTTCCACGGTTCAAGTCGTTGTATTCTCCATTACAAATCCAGTTAGGGACAGTATCAATACAGGGAAGTTATTTTTGGCGAAATCCTAAGTTAATATTACATTTGGCGATCAGATTTTTGGTCTCATTGCCAATGTAATCGGCAGAAGGTCCCAACAATTTATCAAGTATTTCTTTAGAGCCTAATACCGCAAGCCCTGTCCCAACCCCGACATTTAAAGAATTGACTATTTCTTCCATACAACTTTAGATTATTTATTAGCAACCTAAGTAGGGCGGTTCACACAGTGGTTCCGCCAAATAATGACAACTACATATTGGCATCTACTCTAAATCACCCACACTTCGACTCCCCACAATTCAAACAAGTCATACACCCATCCATCAACACCATCGCCTTAGTCGAACATTTCACGCATAACACCGCTTTCTCAGGAAACGCCTGCCCCTCCGTCGTGCCATGCTGCGCTTCAAATTCCCGGCCTTTTTCATCCAGAACTGTAGAGCGCATAAGCGATAGCGCCATACGCCAAATGATTTAATGCCATCGCGGCGGAAGACGCTTCGCTTTTCCGCCCTACTTCATAGAACCGTCTTCAAGCCGCCCGATACTGCCGCACATCAATCTCCACGCCAGCATTAATAGCGGACTCAGCCTGATTCAGAATCGAACGAGTGATGTCATCACTAAAATATTCTTCGCCACAGTTATTACAAATCAGCGCCGGTACGTTTTTAAACACCAACGTTGCAGAGCCTCGCTCCAGCGTCAAACTTGCGGTGCCGCTGGCGGTATCTCCATGTTTACAAATCGGACATTTCATGGACGTTTCCTCTTGAAATTGTTTTCCCAAAGAGAGGGGGTTGGTTGATAAGCCGTGATGACAATAAACTCATCATCTTCAGCGGTTGCTGATAAAACATGAATCGGATTTCCGTTTATCCAACCCAAAACTAATTGGCTAGGATATGGTGTATCGTTGGGATAATGCATGATTACTTCGCCGTTAGCTAACACCGACCGAATATCCTGATCAGTGATTCCGCGTTCAAACATACGTATGATTGCGTGCTTGCGATATATCAGCTTCATTTTAGCCGCACTTGCTTTCACCGCAATTGAGACAGGTCATACACCCATCCATCAACACCATCGCTTTAGTCGAACATTTCACGCACAACACCGCTTTTTCTGGGAACGCCTGCCCCTCCGTCGCGCCATGCTGCGCTTCAAACTCCCGGCGTTTTTCATCCAGTAATTGCTGGTGGTGATCGCTGAGTTTTTCCGGCTTGATCATGCCGATGTGTTTCATGTGTGATTCGATAGCGTGGCCGATCTCGGCAACCAGGGACGGCATGAACACCCCGCCTTTTTTGAAATATCCGCCCTGCGGATCGAATACCGCCTTCATTTCTTCCACCAAAAAGGTGGCGTCACCGCCCTTGCGAAACACTGCCGAAATCAAGCGGGTCAGCGCCAGTACCCATTGAAAATGCTCCATGTTTTTGGAGTTGATGAAGATTTCGTAAGGCCGGCGTTCCTGATGCACCGTGCCTTCGTTCAGGATGATGTCGTTGATGGTGATGTACAGGGCGTGCTCGGACTGCGGGGTTTTGATCTTATAGGTGGAACCCAGCAGCATCTCCGGGCGCGCCAGATTTTCGTGCATTTCTTCCAGTG
Source organism: Methylomonas defluvii (assembly GCF_033949435.1). Classification (NCBI taxonomy): domain Bacteria; kingdom Pseudomonadati; phylum Pseudomonadota; class Gammaproteobacteria; order Methylococcales; family Methylococcaceae; genus Methylomonas; species Methylomonas defluvii. The sequence continues at coordinate 1,711 of NZ_JAXARY010000012.1, forward strand.
AAGGTTTTGCCAGTTCGGCTTCCGCCTGGGCAGCTGCTTCCAGGTTTTCTTTGGTCAGCACTTTGTAGCCGACGATTTTTTTGTTGATTTTGTGTAGGGTCATGGGTTTTCCGTATTCTGTAGCTTGGGTTTACCGGCCGGGCATAAAAGCGCATGCGTAACCCAAAATTGCCGTCGTGTTGGGTTACGGCTAACGCCTAACCCAACCTACATTTTTTAAAAATCAAAACTTGCCGTAATAGCCTTCTTTCAAAGCATCAAACAAGTTGGCAGCGGTGTGGGTTTCGCCATCATATTCCACTTCTTCGTTGCCTTTAAATTCCACGACATGCCCATCCTCCAGCGTGAACTGGTAGGTGGTGTTTTCCAGGTCGGATTCCTTGACCAACACGCCCTGAAACACTTCCGGGTTGAAGCGGAAAGTGGTGCAGCCTTTCAGGCCTTGGTCGTAGGCGTATTCGTAGATGGACTTGAAGTCTTCGTACGGATAATCGGTCGGCACGTTGGCGGTTTTCGAGATAGACGAGTCGATCCAGCGTTGCGCAGCAGCTTGAATATCGACATGCTGTTTGGGGCTGATGTCATCGGCAGCGATGAAATAATCCGGCAATTGCTGAGCCGGATCCTGGCTGTATGGCATGGCTTGCGGGTTGATCAGTTCGCGGTAGGCCAGCAATTCAAAGGAAAACACGTCGATTTTTTCCTTGGACTTTTTGCCTTCGCGGATTACGTTGCGCGAATAATGATGGGCAAAGCTCGGTTCAATACCGTTGCTGGCGTTGTTGGCCAGCGACAGTGAGATGGTGCCGGTCGGCGCGATCGAACTGTGGTGGGTAAAGCGGCAGCCAACTTCCGCCAGTTCCGCGACCAATTCCGGCAGTTCCTGCGCGACTTTTTGCATGTAGCGGCTGTATTTGGCGTGCAAAACTTTACCGGGCACTTGGTCGCCCAGTTTGTAACCGTCCGCCGTCATTTCCGGGCGTTTGTGCAGCATTTCGCCGGTGACGGTGAATAACTGCTCCATGATAGGTGCCGGGCCCTTTTCTTTTGCGAGCTCCAGGCCGGCTTTCCAGCCTTCCAAAGCCAACTCTTTGGTGACTTGTTCGGTAAATACCAGAGACTCTTCGTTGCCGTATTTCATGCCCAACATAGTAATGGTGGAACCCAAGCCTAAATAGCCCATGCCGTGGCGGCGTTTGCCAATGATTTCTTCGCGCTGTTTTTCCAAAGGCAGGCCGTTGATCTCGACGACGTTATCCAGCATCCGGGTAAAGATACGAATAGTTTTACGATAAGCTTCCCAATCGAAGCGGGCTTCTTTGGAGAATGGTTTATCGATGAAGCGGGTCAGGTTGATCGAGCCCAGCAAGCAACTGCCGTAAGGCGGCAGCGGTTGTTCGCCGCAAGGGTTGGTGGCGCGGATGTGCTCACAAAACCAGTTGTTGTTCATCTCGTTGACTTTGTCGATCAAGATAAATCCCGGTTCGGCGTAATCGTAAGTGGAGGACATGATGATGTCCCACAAGCGGCGGGCCGGCATGACTTTGGTAATGCGGCAAGCCACCAAGCCGGCCTCGTTGACCACATAGCCTTTTTTATTGGGCAGATCGCGCCAAACGATTTTGTCGGTATCGGTTAAATCCAGTTTATCGGCATTGGCTTCGCGTTCGGTAACCGGGAAAGACAGCGGCCATTGGCCGTTGCTTTTAACGGCTTCGACGAATTCGCTGGTAATCAGCAGCGACAAATTGAACTGGCGCAAGCGGCCGTCTTCACGCTTGGCGCGGATAAAGTCCACCACGTCCGGATGGGCGACGTCGAAGGTAGCCATTTGCGCGCCACGGCGGCCGCCGGCCGACGATACGGTGAAACACATCTTGTCGTAAATATCCATGAACGACAACGGGCCGGAGGTATAGGCGCCGGCGCCTGATACATAAGCGTCTCGCGGCCGTAATGTCGAAAATTCGTAACCGATGCCGCAACCGGCTTTCAGGGTCAGACCGGCTTCGTGAACCTTGTGCAAAATGTCGTCCATCGAATCTTCAATGATGCCGGATACGGTGCAGTTGATGGTGGAGGTGGCCGGTTTATGATCCAAAGCGCCGGCGTTGGAGGTGATGCGACCGGCCGGGATCACGCCTTTCCGCAAGGCCCACAGAAATTCTTTGTAGTGTTTTTCTTGCAGCGCCTTGGTTTTCTCGACGCTAGACAGGGCCTTGGCGACGCGCTTGTAGGTGTCATCAATCGTTTCATCAATCGCTTTGCCGTCCTTGGTTTTTAAGCGGTATTTGCTGTCCCAAATATCCAGGGAAGCACTTTGCAGCGGGATTTCGGTGGCGTCTTGTGTCACAACATGAAGTTTTGCGGTCATTCGTGGATTCCCTTTTCTAGTTGAATGGTTATAGGCCTATCTCGCCGCTCCGGCACGGCTAAGATGTTGATGTTTATTGGATTAAAACCGAAAACAATACAGTCCGGCGATATACTGCATATAGTGTCTATGTTGAAATTCTAGCACAACATATTGTGTTGTCAGCGGGAAATTTTTACTAAATAGCCGCACTTGCGTGCTTTGTTTTTTAACTCAAGGAGTTAGCGGCGGCATTTAATTTCAATTTCCTAATTAGATGGCCTAGCCATAAGATTTCGAATTGAGCGGATGATTTACACAAGCGCGGGAGGAGTCGAGGTTGCCGTATCAACCGATTATTCCCGGAATGCGGACGCGCCTAACAACAGCGGACCGCCATTGCATTTGGTGTTTATCGTGGGGATTGAAAATGGCGTTAATAAGACAGACAGTTCTGGTGTTGCGCTCGGCCTGGGCCAGTCAAAGGGCTGGAAGTAATGGAGAGTTCGCTAAACCGCAAAGCTAACAATGGCAAGGCAAAACCCAGCTTGCCATTTTGCCGAAAATAGGAATCCGTTGCGACGATGGCGTAGCGCTTGCCTTAGGAGTATTGATTGGGACGCTTGAGATTACCGAATAGAATCGTGGGAGATTCTACATTTAACCTCCGATAGTCTGGTGGGTGCTGAGGGGTTCGAACCCCCGACCCTCGCCTTGTAAGGGCGATGCTCTCCCAGCTGAGCTAAGCACCCGACTAAAGGACGCGCATTCTATCCAAAACTGGAGCTGCTGCAAAATGTTTTGTTAACTTTGCGATGCAAATACTCGTGCCACACGTGCAGTTGCCAAGAGTTTGCATTCTCCGGACAGCCATTAGAAAAACAGCCGGTACACGCAAACCATTTCTAGAAAAAAATTACACTGATAAACTCACCCCCTCAAAACCGGCCCCTACACACAAACCGCAAACACTGTGTGCGTCAGCTTATTTTCCGGATGTATTGAAAAATCCCGGTTTTAAGTTACCTTTATGTAGGCTTATGACTACGTAAAATGAAAGCCTGGAGGCTCATAGTGTTTCAAGCACAATTATCCAAGTTACCTTAAGACACGTTCTACTAAGCGCTAAACCCGGCGCATTGATACGGAACAATCGAAAGCAGTGACTGGGTTAACAATCCCGGCGCGAGCAGTACTTAAACCGTTATACGTTTATCGACAAAAATCTGATGAGTAAAGGCACCACTTACATACCGATTTACGATTTCTCGCCGAGCGTTAACGCCGGCCATCTAAAACAAATCCTGCCATTATTGATGCGTCATAACGTTGCTGCCAATCCCATCAACTACGCTATTTGGTACGACTATGTGGCCGGCGGAAACCCGAGCTTAAACAAAGCAGTCGACTCGTTGCTCGCCGAAAACAAGGCCTTCGATTACGACAACAGCGTCGAGCTTTACAAATCACACATTTGTAATGCGTCTTTGGAATCTTTCGAGCAAATCAACCGGCAACTGCACAAAGTCATCGAGCAAGCCACTAGCGCGATCAACGAAACTTACAACAAGGCCGAAGAGACCAACGACAGCTTTCAAAAAAAATCAGTCATCTTGGAGAACTTCTCCGCTTCAGACGGCTTGAAAACCATCTTGGAAGAAATCATTCAGGAAACCAAAGCGCTGGCGATGACCAGTCAGGCCATGCAAACCAAGCTGACCGAAGCCAACCAAGAAATGGAGCAATTGCGCACCGAGCTGGCTCAAGCCAGACAAATCGCTACCACCGACGGTTTAACCGGCTTGTTGAATCGGCGCGCATTCGACATGACCCTGGCCGAAATCATCGAACAATCCGCACCCGATACCGCGTGCCTGTCGATGCTGGACATAGACCATTTCAAACGCATTAACGACACTTACGGCCACACTATCGGCGACAATGTCATTAAATATGTAGCGAATTTAATGAAGAAACACGCTGAAGAACATCATCACGTTGCGCGTTACGGCGGTGAGGAACTGGCGATTATCATGCCCAACACCAGCCACGAAAAGGCGGTAGAAATCTCCGAAAATATTCGCACCGCGATGGCAGCCAGCCGCTTGCAACGCAAAAACGACAACCAGTCGCTGGGCAAAATCACCTTGTCGATAGGCGTTGCCAGATTGCAATCCGGCGATAATCCGGAAAGCTTTATTGTCCGCGCAGATAACGCCTTGTATAAAGCCAAGCAAAGCGGCCGCAATCGGGTAATCCATTCATAAACCGCAGAAAAAACTAGCGATCCGTCAAGCGCTGTACCACTAAGCAACCCACCATATCGCCCTCTACGTTGACCATGGTCCGCACCGTATCCAGTATGCGGTCCATGGGTAACAGTATCGCAATGGCTTCGGTCGGGAGACCAACCGATTGCAACACCATCATCATGGTCACCATGCCGGCACTGGGGATGCCCGGCGCGCCCATGGCGGCGATCATCGTGGTAAAACATACGATCAATTGTTGCGCCAAATCCAGCTCTATGCCGGCTAAATTCGCGACAAATAACGCAGCGGCAGCTTCGTAGAGCGCGGTGCCGTCCATATTGACCGTGGCACCCAGCGGCACCACGAAACCGGCAATACCGGGTTTGACGTGCAAATGCTGTTCAACGCAACGCAAGGTGACGGGCAATGTGGCAGAGCTGGAACTGGTGGCAAATGCGGTGATTAAGGCTTCCCTGGCGCCCAGAAAAAACTTCAGCGGCGAAACCTTGGCAACTATACCTAACAACAAAGGCAACACGACCAAGCCATGCAGCAAAGTGGTACCAATGACCACCGCGACAAATTCCGCCAAACTGCTTAACAAGGCCAGATTTTGCGTCGCCAGCAACTGCGCCAGCAAAGCCATGATGCCCAAGGGCGCCAGCCGCATAATCCAGCCGACCAAGCGCAGCATTAACTCCAAGCCTTCCTGCAACAGCAGCAAGATATTGCGGTAACGATCCCCTCCCACTACCAAAGCAATACCCAACAACAGTGCAAACATCACGATTGCCAGGATATTGGCCTGCGCTAGTGCCGCGAACGGGTTAACGAATAAGCCATGCAGGAAGCTGGCTACAAATTGCGCAAAGCTCATTTGCTTGGCGGCGAAGTTGGGAACAGCGTTATTGAACAAGTCCAAATTCAAACCTTTTCCGGGCTCGAATATATTTGCCGCCGCCACGCCCAGCAGGATAGCCAGAGCCATAGAAACCATAAAAAAAACCAAGGTAGACAGCCAGACTCGATGCAATTGGCCGTGCATGCGCAAATTCGCCACCCCAACCGCAATGGAGGTAAACACCAAAGGCACCAAGACCATTTTCAACAAATCCATGAATAAAGTACTCAATAGACCGCAAACGTAAATACCTTGTTTGCTAAGCGCGGCGTCCGGTCCCAACTTGGCGAATCCCATGCCCAACGCTACGCCGAATACGGCACCCAGAAAAATTTGTGTGTTTAATGCGACTTTCAATCCGGCCTCCTGAAAATACGCTGATCGTAAAACCCCAAAGCTTAGAGATTTATCATAACAAGCCCAGCCCCCATCATCTAAAAGCTCTGTCAGTGCGCGGATACGTTCCGCCGAGAGCGGCTAAGATTGGCTTTTGGCTTGTCTATTTCGGTAGAATCCGCCGTTATGACGACAATCACCGACCCACTAGAAACTTGTTTATGCGGCTCCGGCCTGGATTATGCCGACTGCTGCGGCCGCTATCACAGCGGCGAACACTACCCGCCAACTGCGGAAGCCTTGATGCGCTCGCGTTTTAGTGCCTACGCCCGGCGCGATGTGGGCTATTTATTGAATACTTGGGATACCAGCAAACGGCCGGCCGACATCGACTTTTCCAAGGAAACCGCACACTGGCAAAAACTGGCGATAGTCAGCACTAAAAAAGGCAGCGGCCAAGACAGCAAGGGCATTGTCGAGTTTAAGGCTTTTTACCGACAAGACGGCGAAGACTATTTCATGCACGAAATCAGTCGCTTCGTTAAATCCAATTCCCGTTGGCTTTATCTGGACGGCGTCATCAAAGCCGCAGGCAAAGTCGCGGCAAGCACGGATTCCGGCAAAAATGCGCCTTGTCCGTGCGGCAGCGGCAAAAAATTTAAACGTTGCTGCGGGCGCTGATCTATCACTAAGTCAACGAGCCGCATCCACAAAATTCAATTGCTTCCAGGCTTCGTAAAGCACTATGGCTACGGTATTGGAGAGATTAAGACTGCGGCTTTCCTTACGCATCGGCAAATACAACTGGAGCGCGGTCGGATGTTGACTGAGAAATGCGGCCGGTAAGCCACGGGTTTCCGGACCGAATAACAAGGCATCTCCGGCTTTGTATCGCACCTCGCTGTAACCGGTGTGGCCTTTGGTGGTTAAAGCAAATAAACGCTGGGGCTTGGCTTTTTCGACGTAATCGTGCAAGGAACCGTACTGGCGGATGTTCACCCATTCATGATAATCCAGCCCGGCGCGACGCAGACGTTTGTCGTCCAGATCAAAGCCCAAAGGCTGGATTAAATGCAGATGCGCACCGGTATTCGCGCATAAACGGATGATATTGCCGGTATTGGCCGGTATTTCCGGCTCGAACAAGACAATATCCAGCATTGTTTCAGTATTTTTCCACGTCCACCGGCGACAGCTTCCAAATCTCGCGGTTGTATTCGCTAATCGTTCTATCGGTGGAAAACTTACCGCTGGCCGCGGTATTGAGAATACTCATTTTGGTCCAGCGCTCTTGATCACGCCAAGTTTGCTCGACCCGCTTCTGTGCTTCCAGATAACTGCGAAAATCGGCGATAGTCATCCAAGGATCGTGCGGACTTTTAATCGAAGCAATGATGTCGTCGAAAATGCCCGGCTCGAACTGATTGAAATGTCCGCATTCCAGCAAGCGCATCACGCCTTGCAAATCGCTGTCCTGATTGATGAACCATTGCGGATCGTAATGCGGCCGGAGCGCCTCCACTTCGGTTTCGGTCAAGCCGAACAGGAAGAAATTGTCGGCACCGACCTCTTCACGAATTTCGATGTTGGCACCGTCCAACGTACCGATGGTCAGCGCGCCGTTCATCATAAATTTCATGTTACCGGTACCGGACGCTTCCTTACCGGCAGTCGAAATTTGTTCCGACAAATCCGCGCCCGGACAGATTTTCTCCATCGCCGACACGCAGTAATTGGGCATAAACACCAATCTCAGCTTGTTGCCTACTTCCGGATCTTCATTAATGACATTGCCGACATTGTTAATCAGCTTGATGATTTTTTTCGCCATCACATAGCCGGGCGCAGCCTTACCGCCGATCAGTACGCAACGATCCACCCAATTCTGCGTATCGCCGCGTTTAATCCGGTCATAAAGATGAATCACATGCAGCACATTCAAAATCTGCCGTTTGTATTCGTGGATACGTTTGACCTGCACATCGAATAACGCATCAACGTTTATTTCAATATCGTGTTCTTCTTTTTTGTAATCGACAAGCCGCTGTTTGCTGGCCCGGTTTAAGTCGTACCATTTTTGCCTGAACGCGGCGTCTTCGGCGTAAGGCGCTAATTTGGACAGCTGAGAAAGGTCGGTAATCCAGCCATCACCAATAGTTGCGGTAATAAACTCGGCCAATTCCGGATTACAACCGGCCAGCCAGCGTCTGGGGGTCACACCGTTAGTTTTGTTATTAAATTTTTGCGGCCAGAGCTCGAAAAAGTCTTTAAACAAGCCCTCCTGCAACAACTTGGAATGCAGTTCAGCAACGCCGTTGACAGAAAAACTGCCGACGATAGCCAAAAATGCCATCCGCACCTGTTTTTGATAACCCTCTTCGATGATGGACATCCGCGCCATGCGTGGATTGTCGCCAGGCCAACGCGCCGACACTTCAGCCATGAAGTGTGCGTTGATTTCAAAAATAATTTCCATCAAGCGCGGCAGCAAATGCTGCATCAGATTGACCGACCATTTTTCCAAGGCCTCGGGCAGCAAGGTATGATTGGTGTAGGCCATCGTTTGCCGCGTGATGTTCCAGGCTTCTTTCCAAGGTAAACCGTGAATATCCATCAACAAGCGCATCAGCTCGGCCACCGCGATGCTGGGATGGGTGTCGTTGAGCTGAAAGCAGTTTTTCTCGGCAAATTTACTGAAATTATTACCGTGGCGCCCCACCCAGTTGGCGATGACGTCCTGCAAACTCGCGGAGGCCAGCAGATATTGCTGTTGCAGGCGCAAGGCTTTGCCGTTTTCGTTGGCATCGTTGGGATACAACACCATCGTAATGTTTTCGGCGGTGTTTTTCTCCGCCACGGCTTCGGCGTAATCACCGGCATTGAATTCCTGCAAATTGAATTCTTCCGTGGCGATGGCTTTCCACAAGCGCAGGGTATTGACCGTACCGTTTTTATAGCCAGGCACCGGCGTGTCGTAAGGCATGGCAATCACATCATGCGTATCCAGCCAACTGGTGCGCTTGTTGCCTTTTTCGTCGATGTGGGTTTGGGTGTGGCCGCCGAATTTGATGCGGTGCATGTATTCCGGACGTTCGATTTCCCAGACGTTGCCCATCCGCAACCAATGATCGGGTTTCTCGACCTGCTCGCCATTGACGATTTGTTGCGAAAACATGCCGTATTCATAACGCAAACCGTAGCCCGTGACCGGTAGTTGCAAGGTGGCACAACTATCGATGAAACACGCCGCCAAGCGTCCCAAGCCGCCATTACCCAAACCAGCGTCCGGCTCGCTCTCGATGAGTTCCTCGGCTTCCAAACCCAAATCATACAAGGCTTGCGTGACAATATCGTCAACCCCGAGATTCAACATGGCGTTGCTCAAAGAACGCCCCATCAAAAACTCCATCGACAGATAGAAGGCTTTTTTACAATCGGAGTCGCGATAGACGTTGTAGGTTTTTTTCCAGCGTTCGACCAAACGGTCGCTGATCGCCAAAGACAAGGCTTCATAGGCGTAATGCGGAGAACGGCAATTTTCATCGCGCCCGAGCCGATGACTGTAGTAGTGTTTGAAGTCGGCGATGAAATGCTTTTTTTCCATGCCCAACTTGGGGAGCTTGGTAATATCGGCGGCGGGATTACTCTTATTAAAGACTCTATGCGGCATAGTACTTACCCTTGAGGACAGTGAAAATTAAAAGCCGTGGGCCGCTGGTTTTGCAAGGCTGAAAGCGATGCCAAAGGCCCTCTAAATCGAATTGTCGGGCAGCCGCGACGCCCGGTTTGGGGCGCCGCGGTTAAACATTAGTTCAATTTGCCGTGGCATTGCTTGTACTTTTTACCGGAACCGCAGGGGCATGGGTCGTTACGGCCCACTTTGTTGCCGAGTCTGACAAAAGGCTGCTCCGCGTTCTCCGGGTCTGAGTCTGGCTGAGCTGCTGGTGCCACGGGCTCTTCTTCAAAAATGGAGTGGGCTTCCGCGTGTTCGTAGTGCATTTCCAGCGGTGCTTGGCGTTGTTCGTCGATCGCCTGCACGTCTTCTTCACGCGCCACCTGTACCTTAGCGAGTATACCCACCACTTCCTGCTTGATATGCGTCAACAGGCCGGTAAACATTTGGAACGACTCGCGCTTGTATTCCTGCTTGGGATCTTTTTGCGCATAGCCTCTGAAATGAATACCTTGGCGCAATTGGTCCATCGCCGCCAGATGTTCTTTCCAGCTATTATCCAGCACTTGCAACATCACGGATTTCTCGAAATGCCTTAGCACTTGCACACCTACGGCCTCTTCACGGGCGCGGCTTTCTTGCTCGGCTTTTTCGATAATCAGCCGGCGCAATTTCGCTTCATTCAGGGTACGGTCGTGCTCCAGCATTTCCACTAGCGGCATCTGCAGATTAAATTCTTGCTGCAAATGGGTTTCCAATCCACGCACATCCCATTGCTCTTCCATGGTTTTCGGCGGAATGTATTCGGTGATGACGTCGTTCAACACGTCAGCACGTATGGCGTTGATAATGTCGTTGATGTCTTCGGCAGCCATCAACTCATTGCGCTGCGCGTAAATAACCTTACGTTGATCGTTGGCGACGTCGTCGTAAGCCAGAATTTCTTTGCGAATATCGAAGTTACGATTCTCCACTTTGCGTTGCGCGCTTTCGATGGAACGAGTCACCCAAGGATGCTCAATCGCTTCACCTTCTTCCATACCCAGTTTTTGCATCAAGCTGGCGACGCGCTCGGACGCGAAAATCCGCATCAAATCGTCTTCCAGCGACAGATAAAAACGGGTCGAACCCGGATCGCCCTGCCGACCGGAACGGCCGCGCAACTGGTTGTCGATCCGCCGCGACTCGTGGCGTTCCGAACCGATCACATGCAGACCGCCGCTCGCCAACACTTTTTCATGTCTTTCCTGCCAAGCCGCGCGTACTCGCTCTTTATCGGCTTCGCTGGCATCCGGTCCCAAGGCAGCCAGTTCGGCATTCAGATTGCCACCCAACACGATGTCGGTGCCGCGACCGGCCATATTCGTAGCAATCGTGACGGCGCCCGGCATACCGGCATTTTCGATAATGTGGGCTTCGCGCTCGTGCTGCTTGGCATTCAAGACTTCATGGCGGATGTTTTGTTGTTGCAGCATCCGGGAAATCAATTCAGAGTTTTCGATCGACGTCGTACCCACCAACACCGGTTGGCCGCGCTGCACGCAATCTTTGATGTCTTCGATGACAGCCTTGTATTTTTCCCGCGCGGACAGATAAACCAAATCGCCCTTATCTTTACGAATCATCGGTCTGTGGGTAGGAATAACCACCACTTCCAGGCCGTAGATTTTGTTCAACTCAAACGCTTCGGTATCCGCAGTACCGGTCATACCGGATAATTTGTTGTAAAGACGGAAATAATTCTGGAAGGTAATCGAAGCCAGCGTTTGGTTTTCGTTTTGAATAGTCACGTTTTCCTTGGCTTCCATCGCTTGATGCAAACCCTCGGACCAACGCCGGCCGCTCATCATCCGGCCGGTAAATTCGTCGACGATGATGACCTGACCGTCCTTCACTACATAATCCACGTCTTTTTGGAACAGTACGTGAGCTCGCAGCGATGCGTTCAAATAGTGCATCAAGCGGATGTTGGCGGCTTCGTATAATGTGGAGCCGTCGGCTATCAAGCCGTGCTCCGCCAACAAGCGCTCAACGTGCTCATAGCCGGCTTCGGTCAGATGAATCTGCCGCGATTTTTCGTCGACGGCATAGTCGCCGGGCATTTGATCCTGTTTTTCCGGATCGTCGGCTTTTTCCTGTTTGGTCAGGTAGGGAATGATTTGATTGGTCTTCAGGTAAATATCGGTACTGCCTTCCGCCTGGCCGGAGATGATCAACGGCGTTCTGGCTTCGTCGATCAGAATCGAATCCACCTCGTCGACAATGGCAAAATTCAGATCGCGCTGGACTTTTTGTTCCAGACTGAAGGCCATGTTGTCACGCAGGTAATCGAAACCAAATTCGTTGTTGGTGCCGTAGGTAATATCCGCTGCATAGGCAACCTGGCGTTGCTCATGGGTCAAATCGCTGACGATGACGCCGGTGGTCAAGCCCAGGAAACCGTATAGTTTGCCCATCCATTCCGCGTCGCGGCGGGCCAAGTAATCATTGACGGTCACCACATGCACGCCTTTACCGGGCAAGGCATTCAAATAGGCGGCCAAGGTCGCCATCAGGGTTTTACCCTCACCGGTTTTCATTTCGGCTATCTTGCCGCTGTGCAAGACCATGCCGCCGATCAACTGCACGTCGAAATGCCGCATGCCAAATACACGGGTCGAGGCTTCCCGCACGGCGGCAAAGGCTTCTGGGAGTAAATTGTCTAAGTTTTCGCCTTGGGCCAGGCGGTCGCGAAATTCCTGCGTCTTGGCTTGTAACGCCGCATCGGATAATTTTTCGTATTCGGCGGCCAGAGCATTGACTTTCTTGACTAGCTTGCGTTTCTTCTTGACCAGCCTGTCGTTGCGGCTGCCAACTACCAATTTAACCAGCTTACCCAGCATGATATTTCCAGAGTGAGAGTGAACCAAAGTTTGCGATTATAAACGGTATGGGGCGGCTGTGACCAGAAAACAAGCCCGGCAAGCTGAGACTATTCACCAGCCTGTTTTTGTAAATCGGCTATTTAAAACAGGATTTTTGCTTGGCAGCCGCAGCCCAACTGCATCATCCGGCGATTTCCATCGCAGCAAAGTTAGCACTCGCTGGATCATGGACAAGCCTATCGATCAGCGTATAATTCGCCGGCTTCGGCCCTTGTGGCGGCAAGCATTCGACATCATTACTGGCTTTAACAATTTATGAAAATAGTGATTCTCGGTGCCGGTGTGACCGGCTCTTCGGTTGCCGGCGCATTGGCCAGTGAAGAAAACGATATTGTCGTTATCGATAAAAATGCCCACTTGCTCACCGCATTAAAAGGCCGCCTGGATATAGCCACCGTCGAAGGTAACGCTGCCCATCCCAGCGTGCTGGAACAAGCCGGAATTCAGGACGCCGACATGGTGATTGCCGTTACCGACCGCGACGAGACCAATATGCTGGCCTGTCAAGTGATCAACACCCTGTATAGCAAACCCAAAACCATCGCCCGAGTGCGCGCCATCGACTTTCTCAACCATCCGGAATTATTTGCGCCGGGCGGTATTGATATTGTCATCAGCCCTGAGCAGGTTGTAACCGAATCCATTCATAATCTGATCAAATACCCCGGCGCGCTGCATGTGTCGGAGTTTGCCGACGGCTTGGTCAGGCTGTTTTCGATTCGCGTGGTACCGACCGGCTTTCTGACCGGCAAACGCATCCACGCCGTGAAAGAAAAACTGGCCGACAGCATGATCCGGGTCGCGGCGATTTTCCGCGACGGCAAAGCCATCGCGGTAAACGGCGAGGCGGTGATTGCCACCGGCGATGAAGTATTTTTTGTCTGCCCCCGCGATAAGGTCCGTAAAACCCTGGTGGATCTGCATAAACTGGAATCGCCGATCAAAACCATTATGCTGGCCGGCGGCGGCCACGTCGGCAAGCGGCTGGCCATTGCCTTGGAAAAAAACTACCACGTCAAAGTCATCGAGCAAGACATTGAGCGCGCTCGGGAGATCTCCAACGATTTGCGTAACACCTTAATTCTGCATGGCGACTGTACCGACGAATCGCTACTGCAAGAAGAAATGATCGAAGACATCGATTTGTTCTGCGCGATTACTAATAACGACGGCATCAACCTGATTGCCGCCGGTCTGGCGAAAAAACTCGGCGCCAAAAAGGCGATCTGCCTGATTAACAATAATTCCTACCTAAAATTATTGGACGGCACCGAAATCGATCTGGCGATTCAACCAAAACTGGAGACCTTGGGCGGCATCCTCAAACACGTGCGTAAAGGCGACGTGGTCGGCGTCAGCTCGGTGTGCGGCGGCAGTGCGGAAGCGATCGAAGCCATTGCTCACCGCAGCAAAAACTCCAGCTCGGTGGTTGGCTTGCGTGTAGATCAGGTCAATTTACCGGATGGCGTCATATTAGGCGCGCTAATTCGCGAAAAAGAAGTGATTCCGGTACATCACGACACCGTATTCGCGGAAGGCGATCACGTGGTGATGTTTGCGTTGAACAAGAAAATGGTTAGAGATATTGAAGGCTATTTCCAGCCGATCTAGTCCGCCAAATCCGCATCGATAAAAGCCAGTGCCCGCTGCGGCAAACCGTCGTTGCCCTCGCCTTGCAAAGACGCCTGGCTATCTTCATGCACCGCCGTCATGAACTGCAACAACTGCATTTCAATTTTCATTTTTTCCTGCGGTTCTTGGGCATCCCACATTCGATTCAATAACTGCTTGGCGTGATGGTGAATAGTGAAGGCCACAGCTTCCGGCAGATGCGCGTAACTGGTGCGCAAAGACTCCTTCAGTTTATCCAGCGATTGCAGATATTGCTGATAGTCTTTTAAATCCTGCTGACATTGGGTTTTCACCATCGCCAGCTCATTGCTGTTGCGGGCTTTGTTGACGGCCAGCTCGTGCGCCAATTGCTGCGACTGTTTTTTCAGCTGTGCCACCAAGGCCTGCTCCGCCAGCGCCTTGGTTTGCCGCAGTTCGGCGACATCTTCGTGCCTGGATAAATGCCATTGCAAATTGTCGTCGCGACTGCGCCGCAAAAACGCCAGCGCTTCGCCCAGCCAACGGCTAATCGACGACATGCAATTGTTGGCGTAAAGCCAGCATGGCCGCAGCATCGGCTTGTTTACGATAGGTACGCAAGGCTTTGCGCAGATTTTTATATCGAGTGGCTGGCAGTTGCGCCCGCACCGCTTGCAATTCATCGCTAATTGCCGCGAACAAGGCCCTAGCCTGTTTGCGGTTATCGGCTACCAGCAGGCGTTGCCGCTTGAATCTGCTCAGATAGCTCAACTGCCGGCATTCCGCAGTCTGGCGCCGCTCAATATTTTGCCGACGAATCTGCAAAGACACTAGCTGCCGTAACGCCGCCGATTCGCGACTGAAATACCCGCGCAGCTCACGGTAAACCGCTTTAAATAAGGTCAGCACGCTCAGCAAAGCCAGCAGACCCAAAGCCAACAACATCACTTTACTGGCTAACAGATAAAACAGCCCCATCAACAAAACCAAGCCAAACTGCAAACACACAAACCCGAGCACAAACAGCAGCATGGCCAGGCTGCCTATCAGTAGTCCGCCGAAAAAAAGCCGTCCGAACATGGTTCTCAAGGCCGCTCGATAAACTCCAGCGCATTGCCGTCTCTATCCCGGCAAAACAGCGCCTTGCGGCCGGAGATACTCAGCGTGTAAGCCGTACCGGCCCGCTCCAGATCTTCGCGTAGAGCATCAACGGAATCAATATGCATCGCCACATGCCGATCACGGCCGCCATGCGCCGGTCTGCCGGTAGTGGGATCGGGATTTTCCAATTCCAGCAAATGAATTTGCTGCGCACCAATTTGCAGCCAGGCGCCTGGGAACGGTAGATTCGGCCGTTCGGTCTGCTCCATTCCTAACACATCGCGGTAAAAAAACAGCGATTGCTCGGTATCGGAGACGATCAAACTGGCGTGATGTATCGTGAAATTATGTTTCGACATGACTAGCAACAGGTGATAAAGGCCCAGAGATTATACCGCCCGATTATTTCACCGCGTAGGTTTTCAACCATTCCAAACTGACAGCGGTCTCAATCGTCGGCCGGTACTCGGCACCCACCCAACCTTGGTAATCCGAGTTTGCGATAACATCGAACAAAATTTTGAAATCTACGGCGCCCGTACCCGGCTGGCCGCGGCCTGGAGAGTCGGCAAATTGAATATGCCCGATTCTATCTAAATGTTGGCGTAAAAATCCGGCACAATCTTCGCCCATCCGGCTCATGTGATAAATGTCGTATTGCATGAATAAGTTCGGATGGCCGATTTGCTTTAGCACATCCAGCATCTTGTCGCCGGTGTCGACGATAAAACCTGGCATGTCGTGGCTATTGACCGCCTCGAATACGGTTTTGATACCCAACTCGGCAAACGCTGCGGCGGCGTAAACCAGATTTTCCAGCAAAGTAGCGTGATATTCAGCCAAGCGACGTGGATTAAAACAACGGCCGGGCAACACATTAATGACGCTTGGCTTCAAGCGTTCGGCGTAAGCCAAGGCCTGCTCAACCGCAGCTTTAAAGTCATCGCGTCTTTCCGGAACCGCCGCCAAACCCTCGCCGCCCTGCAGCAAGGTATCGGCATCGACATTGAACAACACGAGCTTTAAGTCCTGTTGAGCTAATAGGTCACCGATTTGTTCGACTCGCAGCGAGTAGGGAAACTGGATTTCCACTGCGTCGAAACCGCACTGTTTAGCAGCCTGAAACCGTTCCGGCAACGGCCGTTCGGTAAACAATAAACTCAGATTGGCGGTAAAGCGCAGCATTAGTCTTGGCTATAAAGCTTGATAAGCGTGGAGGGATCTTGCTCCAAAAAGCCGCCGCTACCGTGCAATTGCATTAGTTGCGCCGCCAAGCCGGACATCGGTATCGCACTCCCCTGTTTGCCCGCTAAATCGACAGCCATATTTAAATCTTTCAATAAGGTTTTCACGCGCCACTTCACCGGTTCGAAACGCTGATCGGCCATTTCCGGGCCGACGATTTGCAGTGGCTTGGAATCGGCAAAGCCACCGGCCAGCGCTTCCGGAATTTTTGCAGCATCCACGCCGGCCGACTTTGCCAAGGCCATCATTTCCGCGATTACCAGCACATTGCAACTAACGATCATCTGGTTGCAAATTTTAGTGGTTTGACCACTGCCGACCGCACCCATATGCGTTAACCGGCTATACAGCGGCCGCAATACTTCACGGGCAATTTGAATGTCTTGTTCCGTACCGCCGGCCATAATCGCCAGACTACCCTGCTCTGCCCCGGCCGTGCCACCGGATACCGGCGCATCGACCCAGCGCATGCCGCAAGCTGTCTGCAATTGAAATGCCATGCGCCGGGTAGCTTCCGGATGAATGCTGGATAAATCAATCAACAGTTTGTCGGCAGCGCCGTTGGCGATAATGTGTTCCGTCACCGCCTCTTCAACGGCCATCGTGTCGGACAGACACAAAATCACCACATCGGAGGCTTTTACCAATTCGCCGACACTGCCACAGACCTTAGCACCGGCACCCGCCACCACAGCTAATTTTGCAGTGGTGCGATTCCAGACATTCACCTGAAAACCCGCCGCCAGAAGCCGCATGGTTAAAGGTTGCCCCATCAGGCCTATGCCCACGAAACCCAGCGTGTAGGGTTGTTCTGCCATAGTGACGCTCGCTGTTATTCGAATAGCGCCGGGCTTAAATCCAAACGCTCGGCATCGCCGCGCCCGCTCATCAGATGTTGATAGACGATTTGAAAAGCTTCGTCGAAATCGGCATTCACGAAACGCTGGGATAAATGCGCACAAATCGCATATAAGCCCGAATAATGCACGGTCTCGCCGGAAGTACATAAATTGATTTTCTCGGACAGCACCCGCATCACTGACAGCACTGAACCATCTTGCCGCCAATTAGCAGACACACTGACCACCTCATCGCCCCGGCTAGCGATAGCCGCCAGCGCATTCAAGGATAAATCCACCAAACCGGCCAAAATTTTGATGAGGTCGCCGCTGGCAATGGCTTTAAAGGTCTCGCTACCGCAATCCAATAATAGCGCTTGGCGCAGCACAATATCCATATCGGACAAGTGCCCAATCTCGCCATCATCAGGCTGCTTGATAGCGAATTTCCGGTGAAAATCTCTAACTTGTTGTAAATGTTTGTTCATGATTCTACTCCGGGCTTGGATTCAAAGAATTCGGGGAATAATGGCGCGGCGCGGGACAACATCTGCAGTCAACGACCTAGCCATTTTTGGACATCAGCGCAGTCGGAGAATGCGCCAATGAACCAACTAGGGCAATAGGGAAATCGGTTTTAACGCAGTTGCCGGCGCGATTCAATCAACGACAAACTGACTATTACAATCAGCAGGAACAAGGATGTTTCAAGTAATAAAAACGCGGCTATTTTGAAATAAGCAAAAGCCGGATCGACATAACGCACCAACCAACCCGCCGCTTCATCGGCAATTGCTGCGGCATAAACGATTGCGCTGATCCAGACTTTCATCAGCGTCGGCAACGAGGTCATCAGCATCAGATGCGTCAGCGTCAATACCAACATACCCATAGCAAACAAATGAAAATGACTGACTTCCAGTAGGCTTTGATAGCTTTTCGGCTCGTTAAACTCTTGCTCGTTACCCAAATAGTAAGAAACGACCGACTCCGGGGTGAGATTCATTTTATGGAAGTACATCAGACCATTGCTGATCCACAATAAGGCCACATAGGCCAAGAACATCAAGATCAAAGTATTGATCAACAGCTGGCGATTTTGCTCACCGGTTACAAAGAAACGCATTATTTGGTCTTGTTTTGGATGAGAACTTGATAAATCGCCAATACCTTGCGCGCGCTGTTAATTGCGGCTCGGGTGCTGAGCGTTGCCCCCGCCACACCCTGTATATCCTGATTCAGGCTCAACTCTTCGATGGAATGATTAGCCAGCAAGGCCATCCAGCGTTCCGGCGGTTGATATTCCGGCGGCTCATGAAACGCCAGCGTATGAACGTTACGCAATTTGCCATCCGGCGTAAGCACCACCAACAAGGTTTCCGGTTTGGTTCTAACAGTGTGGGCCTCAATCGCGGCATAGCCGATCACTGCACCTTGCTTCTTACCCACATAAAAACTAAACAGATTGGATTCCAGCTTGACCTTCGCAAGCTGTTCGATCTGCGCTACTTCCTCCGGCGTCGGAAACAACGATTGCATTTCCACAGTAGCGTCGTCGCCGAAGGCCAGCTTCATCGCTTCGTCCTTACTGTAAAACACAGCGGCGGCAAGGTTTGCGCTCGTTAAACAAAAAACCAGCAGCGTCAGCATAAGCCGACGAGTTTTTGAAATCAGCATGAGTGGGAAAAATCCAGGGAGTGAACAATACGGCGGCTATGATAGAGACCGGCAAACAATTTGCCAAGCCGATACGCGCATAAGCAATTTATGCGGCTGCATTATATAACGATGTACCCCGCCGTATGAAACGGCGGGGCTTAACACGCAACTTGACAGCCGCTTTAGAAAATAAAGCCCACACCCAAGTTGAAATCGTCCGGAGACGTGCCCGATTTTTGGGTGAAATTACGGTAATCGGCCTTTATCACGACATTGGGAATGGGTTTGTAGTTGAGGCCGACTTGGTAGATTTCGACATCCCTGGTCAAATCGTCTCGACAAATGGCGTTTGCGCATGTCGAAGCAGTAGCAACAGTATCCATACGCTCGTAACGTACGAAAGGAGCCAAATATTGGGTTGTATCGTGCGCAAAGTGCGGCAATATGTCGTAACCAACCTCACTGTACCAACCATAGTTTTCTTCACCGATACTTTTAGCATTGGCGACACTCAGCAAGGCTGCATCGCCGATATGCCCCCAGGAACCCAAGGTACGAAATTCCAGGCCACGGTATTTCCATTGCAGATGGGCTTCGTAAAGTTGCGTTGCTACTTCGAGTTGCCGCCCGTTATACAGCTGATTCTGCCCGGAATTACCGACATACGCCGAGCCGCCCACCATGACGCCAGGCAACATCGGCGGCGCATAGTCCACGCGACCGACATAAGCCAAATCTTCCGCCAACGCCTGTCCTCCTGATTGCCGGCCGCTTCGAATGCCGTCAGCGCCAAAATTCTTAGCGTTCATACCGTTAACCACATAGGTTGTGTAGGTCAGACCCGGCAACAATTCACCGAATAACCCCACACCGTTTTCACGCCAAGTGCTGGGAATAATGCGTCTTTCGACTTCCGGGCGATTGTTACCGAAGAAAAACGGCGGCTCATGTATCTGGTTGATAAAGCCCATCGGCATTAACACCATCCCGGCCCGGACGTTGACCAGCGGGTCGATGAAGAAATCCAAGGAGGCCATTTCAACGGAGACAGTGCCCGTGCTACCCGATCCGTTATTACCGGTCGAGGTATGTTCGAACTCTATTTCACTGTTGAACAGTATGCTGTCAGTGAACTTATAACCAGCGTAAATGACTAGTCGTTCGAAATCTGTATTGTCCGGATTATTGACGGTGCCGGTTGCCGCATTACGCCCACCCTGATCATCAACTCGCGCCTGATAATTGGCCTCACCATAGCCACCTAAGGACAGACCCTTGCCTACTTGATACACCTTCGAGGCGGCAGGACCTAAACCGTATGCACTTTTGTATTCAACTTTTTCCGGCACCACCAACTCGGTACGCAGCTTTTCCACTTCTTCCGTCAATACATTGGTTTTACGCTCCAAATTGCTGACTTCACCGGTGGGCGCCTTTTGCGCGACCGCTTCCAGCTTTTTGGTCATGCTGTCAATCTGCTGCTGCTGAGCCTGAATGATCTTCCACATTTCATCCATGGTCTGCGGCTTTTCGGCGGGAATACCTGCAGCGTTTACCCCGGCACTGACGACAATCGCCGAAATCGCGGCGCTAAGTTTTGAGTTTAATGGCTTCATATCGGTCTCCAAGAATTTGAGACTCGAGTATAAAACCCCTACAACAACTAATGCAAATCATTCTCAAATCTATCCGCATTACGAAAAATAACTATCCCTAAAATATTGACTCCCATCCAATTCGGCCGCTATAAGCAGCTACACATTGCGATAAGATGAAGTTTTTCAGTACGTTTCATTTTTTTGATGAACACTTCCCTTCTTGAGGCAGAAACACGATCATGTCCCGCTTCGACAAACACCAATTGCCGAGGTTGACGGCTTCTAAAGTATTTGGCTCCTTTTTGCATCAGATGCTGGCGGAAACGTCTTTCAACATCGGTACTGATTCCGGTATACAGACTACCGTCATCACACTGAATGATATACACCGACCAATTCGACACTGGCGCACTATTCAGAGTCGGCGGATTTATTCAACCAACCATTCAACAAAACCGCTACCAATACGCCAAACCCGATATAGGCATAGCGAACGATGAAGATCAGCGCGGCACTTTGGCTGTGACTTGCAGCATCTTTGACACTTGGCGTGATAGCCAAAGTCCAGAGCAGCGCCGCCAAAAAATAGACCACCACACCCGACACCGCCCATGACACAGCCGGACGACCCGAGCGTGCCGCCGTGTTGTAAAACCAAATGCCGACTAACGCAGCAGCTATCGAACCTAACATGTATTTTCCTGATTTTAAGTGATTTATCGGCGAGACAAGCGCTCGATTCCCAGATTGGCCAACTGATCGGCACGCTCGTTACCGACATCCCCGGCATGTCCCTTCACCCATATCCAATCGATGTTGTGACGCTGGATAGCAGCATCCAAACGCCGCCATAAATCTTCGTTTTTCACTGGTTTATTTGCCGCGGTTTTCCATGCCCGCTTTTTCCAATTAGCCATCCATTCGGTAATACCTTGCAAAACATATTTAGAGTCAGTGTGCAATTTGACGCTACACGGTTTTGTTAGTGTTTCCAGAGCCTGTATTGCGGCCACTAATTCCATCCGGTTATTCGTCGTTTCAGGTTCACCGCCGCATAGCTCCTTTTCTTTATTTCGGTATTCCAAGCGCACGCCCCAACCTCCTGGCCCAGGGTTGCCCTTGCATGCACCATCCGTATAAATAATGACTTCAGTCATGGCCCACATTTCTATGTAAGTTCGATTTCAATCCCAATCCAACCGCAGCTAAATTGCTGCGGCGTTGCTGAGCCGCAGTCAAAGGAATCAATGTGTATTGCCTTTTCACCGCCTTAATGCCGTAAGCCATCGCAAACAAAGACGCAAAGCTGAACTCGAATTTACCGTGAGCAATGGTGTAACTGTCTAATCCAAACTCGGCAGTGGTTAGCAATTCGAAATTCATCAGTTTCAACCAATCCAAAACCCGAGCTTTGGTAATCAAATGCGCCCGCCAGGATTCCGCGAGCTTCCAGTCCCATAAAAACTGAAAACGTACCGACATACTGAACGGATTGAAATTCAACATGACCAATTCGCCACCCGGTTTTAACACGCGATTGACTTCGCGTAGGGTTTGAAATCGACGCGCATCGAACTCCAAAATGTGCGGAAGTATGACTAAATCCATCGATTCAGTTTGAATAGGCAAGTTAAATGCCTTAGCAGTCACCTTCAACGCGCCAGCATCACCCAAGGCCTTGCCGTCCAGAATTAGATAATTCTTATACAAGGAAAAATCGACGAACTCATTTTCCCAACCTAAGCCACCGATCTGGAGTTGTTGTTGTTTACAACTCACCGTTATTGATCTTCGCAGATAGTTGGCCTCCATGGTTTGCAGTAGCTTACCCCTTGGGGTTTGGTACAACGCAAACAGAAATTGTCTCTTCATTTAACCGCCGCTAAGGGTATGTTTTTTTGGCTATTTTAGAAAGCCATGCTAGGATCTAATTTTTTTATTTTAGCGAGTTCAGACAATGCCCCGCTCAATTTCCAAAAAATCAGGCCGTCATCTGTCTTATCTACTACCTATTTTGCTGGCAACCGGTTGTAGTCAACATGCGCAAAAAGACCATCTAAGCCAATCATCGACTAGCAAGTTTTCCGTATTTACCCGGAATGGCAATGCCGGAAAAATCCATAACAAGCAGGTAGAAGCAAAAGAGCACGCCACCATCTGGGACCGGATGCTGTCTCTTTACGCCTTACCGGAAATCGATAATGCCAGAATCGACCGCGAAGTAAACTGGTATCTTAGAAACCCTGAATATCTGACCAGAGTACAACAACGCGCCGAGCCTTATTTATACTTCATCCTCAATGAAATCGAAGCGAAAAACATCCCCGGAGAACTGGCGCTGTTACCTGCGGTTGAGAGCGCTTTCAGACCTGATGCAATGTCGCCAGCTCAAGCATCCGGTCTTTGGCAGTTCATTCCGCCGACCGGGCGTCTTTACGGGTTGAAGCAGAATAGCTGGTATGACGCGCGACGCGATGTGGTGCAATCGACTCAGGCAGCCACTACCTTTCTGAAAGAACTGAGCGAGACTTTCAATAACGATTGGTTACTGGCGCTCGCTTCATACAACGCCGGCAAAGGCAATATCAAAAACGCCGTAGATAGAAACATCGAACGAGGACAGCCTACCGACTTCTGGTCACTGGATTTAAACAACGAGACCTCAGCTTACGTACCCAGGCTGCTGGCAATCGCCAAAATCTTTGCAAACCCGGAAAAATATAACGTCAATCTGCATCAATTCGCCAACCAGCCTTACTTTGAATTGGTCGACGTAAAATCGCAGCTTGACCTGGGTAAAGCGGCGGAAATGGCGCAAACACCGCTGGACGACTTCTTAAAGCTCAATCCCGGCTACAACCGCTGGAGCACCGACCCGAACGGTGCGCAGCACCTGCTAATTCCTGTAAGCAAAGCCGATTCCTTTAAAGAGAGACTCGCTGAACTGCCACACGAAGAAAGAATCAAGTGGGAACACCATACAGTTGGCAAGAAAGAGACGCTAAAAAGCATAGCCAGCAAACACAGTACCAGTGTCGAAGAGATTATTAATGTCAATCATCTTGACGACGATACGGTTGCCCAAGGCACAATCCTGCTAATTCCAGTGTCTTATCATTCACAGAAAGGCGAACCAACCACATCGGCTGTTGCCGCAGTGTCACAACAATCCACACCAACCCCCGCCCAATCAAGCAAACAGCAATATACGGTTAAGAAAGGCGATACCTTATGGGATGTCTCTCAACGTTTTTCTGTTGATAAAGACGATATCGTGAGTTGGAATAAATTACCCAAGAAAGCGACTCTGAAACCCGGTCAAAAACTGACTATCAAGAAAACCAGCAGCAGTATAACCGTGGCATCTACCGCGCCTTCCGTCAAGCAAATCAGCTACACAGTCAAACCCGGCGATACCTTGGCGCAGATCTCCAAAAAATTTAACGTTAACGTCACCGAGCTCCGCAAATGGAATAACGTTCCCAAAAACAAGGCGGACATCAAACCGGGCTCTAAGCTAAAAGTGATGATTGAAGCCGGCCATCCGTCTACCTAAAGCTTCAGACAACAAATACGTAAGTTCAATATGGATCTAAGACACTAGATCTTTCTCATCGCCGCAAGAGTAAACTTAAATAAGCGATTTAGGTTTACTCTTATGCTTCGCGAGATCAAACCGCCCCAGTAAAGCGATCAGCATAGGAGACGCTAGTCGCCACATCACCACAGAAATACTGATTGGACTTAAAATATTGAATTAAAACAGACGATATAGAAAACTTTGCACGGCATTATTTCCGCTGCGCAAGAGCTATAACTTTAAGAATTGATGGCGTCCCCACGGGGGTTCGAACCCCGGTTACCGCCGTGAAAGGGCGGTGTCCTAGGCCACTAGACGATGGGGACTAAGACTATTTTTTCAGAATGACTTCTTCAACAAGAAGTGCCGGTTTAACCGACTTTAGCCAAGTTGGCGTCCCCACGGGGGTTCGAACCCCGGTTACCGCCGTGAAAGGGCGGTGTCCTAGGCCACTAGACGATGGGGACTCAGGACTAAATCAACTACTTTGGTGGAGCCAAGGAGGATCGAACTCCTGACCTCTTGCATGCCATGCAAGCGCTCTCCCAGCTGAGCTATGGCCCCGTAGTTGAGTCCTCGTATTATACGGGTTTTCAGAGCTTTGTCTAGGAATTTTCTACATTCTTTATGTATCTGATCGCTCGCTCTATTCTGTGCAAGGTTTTCTCTCTGCCCAATAGCGCTAAAGTCAGGTCAATAGCCGGCGATACGCCGCTGCCGCAAACCGCTACACGCAAGGGCTGCGCAACCTTACCCAGATTAAGTTGCAACTGCTCCGCGCTATCCAATACTACTTGATGAAGACCTGATGCTTCCCATTCGCCGATAGCGCTAAACTGCACCAGTAAATGTTGCAATACATCGTCCACGCCCGCTTTGAAATTCTTTTTCGCGGCTTTTTCTTCGTAAGCGTCGAATTCCTTGTAAAAGTATTCGCTCTCGGCGGCCATATCCACCAGAGTTTTGCATCGCTCGCGCTGCGCTTTAACCACATCCGCCAGCGCCGGGCCGCTGGTCGGATCGATACCACGCTCCCCCATATGCCAAGCCAAGTGCCTAGCAACATGTGCCGGATCACCATTCATAATGTACTGGTGATTCAACCACACCAACTTCTCGGTATTGAACGTGGACGCGGAAACATTGACTTTTTCCAACTCGAACAGCGCCACCATTTCTTGCAAGGAAAACAATTCCTGATCACCGTGCGACCAACCCAAGCGCACCAGATAGTTCAACAAAGCCTCGGGTAAATACCCGTCATTGCGATATTGCATCACGCTGACCGCGCCATGGCGTTTGGACAATCTTGCACCGTCGGAACCTAAAATCATCGGCACATGCGCATACACAGGCAATTGCGCACCCAAGGCTTTCAGAATATTAATCTGCCTGGGCGTATTGTTAACATGATCGTCACCGCGTATTACATGAGTAACTCCCATATCCATATCGTCGACTACTACCGTCAGGTTATAGGTCGGCGTACCATCGGAACGGGCAATAATCAGATCATCCAGCTCCTTGTTGGCAACGACGATGCGGCCTTTCACCAAGTCATCGATGATAACCTCACCCTGCTCCGGATTCTTAAAGCGCACCACCCGCTCGCCTTGCGGATTTTCAACGCCATGCCGGCACTTGCCGTTGTAACGCGGCTTTTCCTTGTTGGCCATTTGCTGCTCGCGCAAAGCTTCCAACTCTTCGCGACTGCAGTAGCAATAATAGGCATCGCCCTGCGCCAACAATTGCTGAATGACTTCTTTGTATCGATCAAAACGATGCGTCTGATAGAACGGACCCTCGTCATATTCCAAGCCTAACCAAGTCATGCCTTCCAGAATGGCATTCACCGACTCCTGGCTGGAACGTTCAAGATCGGTGTCCTCGATTCGCAAAATAAATTTGCCACCGTGTTTGCGCGCATACAACCACGAAAACAGAGCGGTCCTGGCACCGCCAACATGTAAATAACCGGTGGGACTGGGGGCAAAGCGGGTTCTAATACTCATCGTCAATTTATTTAGTTGTTAAAAATTTCTTGGCATATTCGCCGGGAATGGAGCGAGAGGCGTTTAAACGCATCGCCTGATAATTAAATTGCACGCTGCCTTTCGCTGCATCGTTTCTGCCCAGAATCGCCAGCGAGGTGGCATGTCCTTGTTTAGCGGCTTTTTCGTACCAATCGGTAGCCTTATCTCTGTCGCTATTCACACCCATGCCTCGATCATACATCGCACCCATGACCACCTGAGCATCAAGCAAACCTTGATTCGCTGCCTTTTCCATCCACTCCGCGGCCTTGTGCTCGTCCTTCTCGAAACCTTCTCGGCCCAGTAAATACAGCGATGCCAACTTGGCTTGAGCCTGCGCATTCCCCTGCTCAGCCATTTCTTTCACACTGTCAGCCTTTACCGCACTGGCAAGTAAAAACATCGCACAGAAAATTAAAATCTTGCCCATTACATTCTCCAAGGAAGCCTAAGGATTAAAAACAAACCGGCATTATTTCACGGCGCCCGGCTAAGATGAACGCACTATTTAAAAATAAGGGATTGATGTTAGACTTAAGACACCAAGGCGGTACGCTAGGCCTTGTCGATGCAGAACAATAACCTGGAGAATCAATACATGAAAAGAAACCTTTTATTCACGGCCACTCTGGCCGGAGCGCTGCTTTCCGGTTGCGCGACGCAGTCGAGCAATAATTTCCAGGCTTTCCAGCCTGAAGACCTTAACGCGCTGGTTAAATCCGGAAAACTGGTACAAAAAACCAACAGCTTTTTCGTGATTAATGATTCGTCTTCATCCATGAGCCGTACCTATGTAAATTCTGCGGATTACAGCGGCACCAAGCTGGATGTCGAAAAAAATCTGCTCAATAAGTTTAACAAATCCATTCCGGTTATGCCGCTGACATCCGGTTTGCGCAGCTTCGGTTTTGGCCCATGCCTGTCTTGGGGCTCAACTTATCTCAACCAAGCCGTGCAAAATTACACTCAGGCCGGTTTCGAAACTGCAATTACCTCTCTACAATGCTCTAGCGGCGGCACCCCACTGGCCACGGCGCTAAGCGAGTCCGGCAAAGACATCACCTCTGCTCCCGGCAATATTGCCTTAATCGTTTTAAGCGACGGTATCGAGGAAGTCTCGCCGCTACCTACTGCCGAAGCGCTTAAATCCCAATACGGAGACAAGCTATGCATTTACACAGTCTGGGTCGGTAATGACCAAGATGTGGCCGGGCAAGCGGTGCTGCAAGACCTCGCCAATGCATCGGGTTGCGGATTCTCCACTACTGCCGAAGCGATCACCAGCGCCAAAGGCATGAGCGATTTCGTTAAAAACGTCTTCTTGAAAGCAGGCACACCCAAAGTGGCCGATTGCTCAACCCAAGACGACGACACAGACGGCGTAAGCAACTGTGCCGATAAATGCCCTGACACTCCTAAAGGCGCTATCGTCGATAAAGACGGTTGCTGGGCGTTCCGCGGCCTACTGTTCGATTTCGACAAATCCGACGTCAAAGCCAAATACGGCCCGCTGATCCAAAACGCCGTGGAAGTCATGAAAATGAACCCTGGTTTGACCATAGAGATTCAGGGCCACACCGATAGTTACGGTAAAGATGCTTACAACCAAAAGCTTTCCGAGCGCAGAGCCAATGCAGTTAAAGCCGAGCTGATCAAACAAGGCGTGGAAGGCAAACGCCTGACAGCGGTTGGCTTCGGCGAGTCCAAACCCGTCGATACCAATGAAACTGACGAGGGCCGTGCCTACAACCGCCGTGTCGAATACAAACGTACCGACCGCTAAACGATAAGCTTCCAGCTTAACGAAACCAGGGAGGCCCAGGCCTCCCTTTTTTATGTCCAGATCAATCAAATGGGCTCAGCATCGTTCGCGCTTGTTGCGGTCCGTAAACTCAATACACACTCGATGTGTGCATTTAGCCGAACCCCGCCTATCCCCGCTCCCAGAAATACAATGCGTCAAACGCCAGTTCAATATCTGACCAGCACCGTTTCGCTAGACAGCAAGCGCCGCAGGCGGATCAGGAGTTCATCGCTCGGGCGCACGCGCCAGTCGTCGCCCAATTGCAGGGTCGCTTTGTCGGTGCCAGTGCGGTACTCGATTTGGATTGGACATTGACCGCCGCAGAATGGCGTCAGCGTGGCCTGTAGGCTTGCCAGCCAACCGGACGGCAGGCCGCTATTGGCCAGATCTATCGTCAACGTAATGCCGCGGGCATATAACTCACGCGCTTCTTCCATACTGTAGAGCTTCTCGGCAGTCATCCTAAGACTGTTGGTAAAGTCGTCCATTGCCAATGAACCTTCGGCAATCAGAATCGTGTCTTTGCTGAGCAGGTTACGGTATTTGTCGTATATATTGCTGAAGGCCGCCACTTCCAGCCGGCCGGTACGGTCGTCCAGCGTTGCAAAGCCCATCATCTTGCCCTGCTTGGTTTGCCGGGTACGCATTTCCACGATCAGGCCGGCAACACGCGCTTCCATTTTACCTCTGGACCGGCCGGCATCGACTTCCAGACTGGCGAGCGAGCCGTGGGTGATATGTTTTAATTCCGGCAGATATTCGGCGATGGGATGGCCGGTCAGAAACAGACCCAAAGTCTGCTTTTCCGCTTCCAGCTTTTCTTTTTCGGTCCAAGGTTCAACCACGGTGGAATAAGCTTCCGCCTCACCGTCGCTGACTTCCACTTGTACCGCCAAACCGAATAGATCATTTTGACCGGCCAGCGCCATTTTTCCGTGTTGCTCGGCCACTCGCAAGGCAGTGGTCAATTCAGCGAGATGCGCCGCACGATTAGGATCGATGGTATCCAGCGCTCCGGCTCTGATCAATGCTTCCAAAACCCGGCGATTGACCTTGCGCAAATCGACGCGCTTGCACAGATCGTACAAACCCGCAAACGCGCCGTTGGCAGCCCGTTCTTTTAATAGATCTTCAATCGCATTTTCGCCGACACCCTTGATCGCGCCTATACCGTAAACAATCTGACCCTGGTCGTTTACCGTAAAACGAAAATCGGAAACATTAATGTCCGGCGGGCAGATCTCTAGCTTCATTTCCCGGCATTCGTCGATCAACACCACCACCTTATCGGTGTTATCCATATCCGACGACATCACCGCCGCCATGAACGCGGCCGGATAATGCGCCTTCAACCAGGCGGTCTGATACGCAACCAAAGCGTAAGCCGCTGAATGCGATTTGTTGAAACCGTAGCCGGCAAATTTCTCCATCAGGTCGAAAACATAAGTCGCGATCGCGGCATCGATCTGGTTCGCTACCGCTCCCGACATGAATTTTTCCCGCTCCTTGGCCATTTCCTCCGGCTTTTTCTTACCCATCGCCCGCCGCAACATATCGGCGCCACCCAAGGTGTAACTGGCCAATTCCCGGGCAATCTGCATTACCTGCTCCTGGTACAGAATAACGCCGTTGGTGGGCTTTAGAATCGGTTCCAGTAATGGATGCGCGTATTCAGCCTTGGCACCGTGTTTGACGTTGATGTAATCGTCAACCATGCCCGATTCCAAGGGGCCCGGACGGAATAATGCCACCAGCGCGATGATGTCATCGAAGCAATCCGGCTTCAACTTTTTGATCAGCTCCTTCATACCGCGCGATTCCAGCTGAAATACGGCGGTGGTCTGAGCGTTTTTTAATAATTCATAGCTGGGCAGATCATCACGGGGAATTTGGGAAATATCGACCGGCTCTTCGCCGCGTTGGGCGCGCTGGCGATTGATGGTTTGCAGCGCCCAATCAATGATCGTCAAGGTTCGCAAACCCAGGAAGTCGAATTTAACCAAGCCAACCGCTTCGACATCGTCCTTATCAAACTGCGTGACCAGATTGCCGCCGCCCTGCTCACAATACAAGGGGCTGAAATCGGTAAGCTTGGTCGGCGAAATCACCACGCCGCCGGCGTGTTTACCCGCATTCCGGGAGATGCCTTCCAGCGAACGCGCCATATCGATCAGCGCTTTGACCTCTTCCTCGGTATCGTACAAGGCCTTCAATTCGGCACTGTCTTGCAAGGCCTTATCCAGTGTCATGCCGATCTCAAAGGGAATCAATTTTGCCAGCCTGTCCACAAAACCGTAGGCGTGCCCCATCACCCTGCCCACGTCGCGAATCACGGCCTTAGCGGCCATCGAGCCGTAGGTGATAATCTGTGACACGTGATCACGGCCATAGTGACGAGCGACGTAATCGATCACTTCGTCGCGGCGTTCCATGCAAAAGTCGATATCGAAATCCGGCATCGACACCCGCTCAGGATTCAAAAACCGTTCGAACAGCAAATCGAATTCGATCGGATCAAGGTCGGTAATCTTCAATGCATACGCCACCAAGGAACCGGCACCCGATCCTCGCCCCGGCCCGACCGGTATCGCATTGTTCTTGGCCCACTGAATAAAGTCGGCAACAATCATGAAATAGCCGGGAAAACCCATCTGGGTGATCACGTTCAGTTCAACTTCCAAACGCTCGTCATAGACTTTGCGATTTTCCGCGAAGCTGCCCTTGCCTACCGGCGGGTATTGAACGAGTCGTTCTTCCAGGCCCTGGCGCGAAGCATGCTTGAAATAGTCGTCCAGCGTCATACCTTCGGGGACCGGAAAAT
This sequence comes from Methylomonas defluvii, assembly GCF_033949435.1. NCBI lineage: Bacteria > Pseudomonadati > Pseudomonadota > Gammaproteobacteria > Methylococcales > Methylococcaceae > Methylomonas > Methylomonas defluvii. Next base: position 32,420 of record NZ_JAXARY010000012.1, read on the forward strand.
CGGGCAAATAGTTTTCGCCCAATGTCAGCTCGACATTACAGCGTTTGGCGATTTCCACGCTATTGACCAAAGCCTCCGGAATATCGGCAAACAATTCGGCCATTTCCTCGGCAGTACGTAAATATTGCTGAGCGGTATAGTTTTTTGGCCGGCGGCTGTCGTCCAGCACCCGCCCCTGATGGATACAGACCCGTACTTCATGCGCGTCGAAATCGTTTTTACTGATAAAACGCACGTCGTTGGTGGCAACAACCGGCAAATCCAATTCGGCAGCCAAATCCGCCGCTAATTTGATGTAACGCTCTTCGTCGGTTTTACCGAGCCGCTGCAATTCCAGGTAAAAACTGTTTGGAAACAAATCCCGCCAATATTCGGCACAACGTTTGGCTTGCTCGGCATTTTCCGCCAACAAAGCCTGACCGACGTCACCATCCATCGCTCCCGATAACACAATCAAACCCTCATGATTCTCGGCAATCCAGTCTTTGTGCAGCATCGGTATCCCTTGGTGCTGCCCTTCCTGGTAGCCTCGGGAAATCAGCTCGGTCAACGTCACATAGCCTTTCTGATTGCGCGCCAACATGGTCAGGCGAAACGGCGAGGCCGGCTCGTCAGGATTGAAAATCAGCGCATCGGCGCCGATCAAGGGTTTGATGCCGGCGCCTTGTGCGGCTTTATAGAATTTAACCAGCGAGAACAAATTGCTTTGTTCGGTAATCGCCGCGGCCGGCATTTGATACTCAGCCAGTTTCTTTACCAAGGGCTTGATTCTGACGATACCGTCAACCAGGGAGAACTCAGTATGAATACGAAGATGAACAAAACTCGGCGTCATGGCTGTTTAAACAAGATACTTTTTAACAGGAGCAAACGATTTTCGATGCTGCGGGCTAATCCCAAGCTGTTGTAAAGCCGCTAAATGCTGCTGGGTAGGATAGCCTTTGTGGATAGCAAAAGCATAACCGGGATACAGCCTATCCAGCGTCTGCATTTCCTCATCGCGGGCGACTTTGGCTAGGATCGAGGCGGCGGAAATTTCCGCAACCAGCAAATCGCCTTGTACGATAGCTTCTCCCGGTATATCCAATACCGGTAGCCGATTGCCGTCCACCTTGACCCCATCGGGGCGATAGGCCAATTGCGACACCGCCCGCTGCATCGCCACCATCGTCGCTTGTAAGATGTTGATAGTGTCGATTTCGCTCGCTTCGGCGCGAGCAACGGCCCAGCACAAGGCATTGGCCGTGATTTGCTCGGCCAGCAGCTTGCGTTTCTTTTCGGTAAGTTTTTTGGAATCTGTTAAACCCGAGATAGGTCTGAGTGGATCGAGAATCACCGCAGCGGCAACCACCGGCCCGACTATGCAGCCGCGGCCAACTTCGTCGATACCGGCTATGCGTGGGGGGTTATCGGAGGATACCGCGTGTGACATTACGTAGAAAGCTGACCATATTGGAAAGTTCGTTGCTTTCGCCGGCCATATCTTCCATTTCTTCGATGGCGTCTTCCAGACGCAGATTGTTTTTATAGAGGATTTTATAGGCTTTGCGAATCTGCCGAATCACTTCCGGCGGCACGCCGTTACGCTCCATACCCACCGAATTGATGCCGTGCGGCCGAGTGGGCCTGCCACCAACCATCACATACGGCGGAATATCCTGAGTGATTGCACTACCCATCGCCGAAAAACTGTATTCGCCGATTTTGGTAAATTGATGCACCAAGGTAAAACCGCCCAAAATAGCATGATCACCCAAATGCACATGCCCGGCAATCGAGGCGCCATTCGCCATGATCACATGATCGCCAATTTCGCAATCGTGCGCCACGTGGGTGTAAGCCATGAACAAATTATCGCTGCCGATCAACGTCAATCCTCGATCTTGCTGCGTGCCACGGTGCATCGTACAAAATTCGCGTATTACATTGCGGTCGCCGATTTCCAGACGGGTGATTTCATCGGCGTACTTTTTATCTTGCGGGTCTTCGCCTATCGAGGTGAATTGGTAGATCGTATTATCCTTGCCGATGGCGGTAGGACCTTTAATCACCACATGCGGCCCGATCTCGGTACCTGAATCTATCTGCACATCCGGACCAATAACCGAAAACGGACCGACTTTAACGTCATCGGCCAATTCTGCATTAATATGTACAACCGCTCTGGGATCTATCATTTAAGCCTCTGCGGCCACAGCCGCACACATGATTTGCGCACTGGCGGCCAGTTCACCATCTACTTCCGCACGGCAATCGAAGGACCAGAGGTGACGCTTGTGTTTGATGTAAGTCACTTCCAGGCGCAATTGGTCACCGGGAACAACTTGCTTTTTGAAGCGGGCGTTATCGATGCCCGCCAAGTAATAAATCGTGCCTTTGCCCAATTGATCGTTGCTTTGCGACGTCAGTAGCGCAGTAGCTTGCGCTAGGGCTTCCATGATCAACACACCAGGCATAATAGGTTGACTCGGAAAATGGCCTTGAAAAAACGGCTCGTTAAAGGTCACGTTTTTCACAGCCAACAAACGCACGCCCGGCTCGCATTCAAGCACCCTGTCTACCAGCAAGAAAGGATAGCGATGTGGCAAGAGTTCCTGAATTTGTAAAATATCGAGTGTGCCGGCCATGAGTATTCTGTGCGAAATGAGGGGAAGCGGGAAGTTCGCTTAGACCAGGAACTCCCCAACTTAAGTGCTGCATGCTCCCTCAATCAGGAAGCATCGGGGAAAATCTTATTGCGACAAGTTTTCCAGTTTTTGCTGAACGCGGCTGGTAACATCAATTTGATCGTTGGCGTAAATAACACCGTCGGTCAGCAACAGATCAAAAGACTCTTCTTTGGCTAACGCTCTTACTGCTTCTACGATGCGTTTTTGCAGATTGCCCAACTCTTCGTTTCTACGCATGTTGAAATCTTCGCTGAACTCTTGTTGCGCACGAGCGGCGTCGCGTTTTTTATCCAGAATGTCTTTTTCGATTCTATGACGTTCTTCTTCGCCCATTACCGCAGTGTCACGGCCTAACTTCTCTTCCAGCGATTTGATTTCTTTTTGCTGAGAAACCAGCGCTTTGTCTCTTGGTGAAAATTCAGTTTCCAAGCGAGTTTTTGCTTTGGCGGCTTGTGGCGCTTTTTCCAAAACCTTCGCCACATTGACAAAACCGATTTTCAGCTCTGCGTGACTCACGCCAGCAAAAATCATCAGCATTAGAAACAAAGAAATTCTATTTTTCATGGTCAAAACCATCTCCGGTTAATTTTTTTGAGTTTAAGACAGAACGCAAAAGCGATTATAGGGCAAAACAGGCTCAAACTAAACTAAAATCCCGAGCCGAAGGTGAACTGGAAGGCTTGAGTTCTGTCGGTACTTTCCGAATTTAGGGGCTGGGCAACACTCACTGCCAAGGCACCAAATGGCGACAACCATTCCCCAGACAAGCCCACCGAATAGCGGAAATACTTGCGCAAATCGCCGGAATTAAGTCCAGGGGCCAGCGTGCCGGCGTCAACAAACGAGCCAATCCTAACCGATTTCATATCGCTTAAGAACGGCACAGGGAAAAACAGCTCGGCCTTGCCAATCAGCTTGGTGGAGCCCCCGATGGGTCGATTGTAGGTATTGGCGGTATTGATTTCGTTTTGGTCAATGACACCCAAGGTATTTTGCATAAAACCGCGAACGTCACCGGTACCACCGGCAAAATAGTTTTCAAAAAACGGCAAGCCGGAACTACCACCGTAGCTACCGCCATGCGCCACCTCACCTAACAAGCGGAAGGTAAAGTCGTTGGACAAGGGAAAATAATGCTGATGCTTATAGCCGACTTTGAAATATTCCAAATCACTACCGGGTACGGTAATCAATCCGGAAAGCCTTTGCTGACCACCGCTATGTGCGAATGTGGCTCTGTCTAAAGTATCGTGAGTCCAGCCCGCAGAAGTTGACAACGTATCAAAGCTTTTCGACCGGATTGCAGAAATGTCGTCGCCCTTTTTAAACCCTAGGAATTTTAGAATCGTGTCCGAAGACAAGGTGGTGTTTTCGATCTCGGTACGCTTTAGATCAATATCAAAACCGATTCTGTCGAACTCGTTCAACGGGATACCAAAGTTGATACCGGCGTTTGTAATGGTTGTATTGTAAGCCGCCAAGTTAGCCGCGTAGGCATTTCGAGAGGTGTAACCAAGGTTGTAGCCCATCGCCACGCCATCCAACGTGTAATAAGGATCTGAAAAGCCCAGGTTGTAACGTGTCAAAATACTGCTGTTGTTGAACGCGAAATCCACCCGCTTACCGGTACCGAAGATATTGTCTTGCGACACGTTGGCGTTAAAGATAATTCCTTGCACCTGGGAATAACCGACACCGGCCTGCAAGTTACCGGAGGCTTTCTCCTTGATCGTGTAATTGACGTCGATCTGATCGGCCGAACCGACCACAGGCGGCGTTTCCACGCCCACTTCCTCAAAATAACCCAATCTATCCAGACGGGTCTTGGTCCGTTCAATCTTGCTGCTGGCCGCCCAACTGGACTCCATTTGCCGGGCTTCCCGGCGAATCACTTCGTCACGGGTCTTGGTGTTACCTTTGACGTTGATGCGCCGCACATACACACGCTTGCCCGGATCAACAAAAAAGGTCATCGCCACGGTTTTTTGCTGCTCGTTAATCTCCGGCACCATATTCACGTTGGCAAAGGTATAACCTTCGTCACCCAGGCGATCAGAAATGGATTTGGAGGTTTCCGTAGCGTTCTTCCGGGAGAAAATCTCGCCTGGGCCAACCTTAACCAACTTGATCAACTCTTCAGGCGGCACGATCAATTCACCGGACAATTTGACCTTTTCCAAGGTGTACACGTCGCCTTCCTTGACGTTGATGGTGATGTAAATTTCCTTCTTATCGGCCGTAATATCAACCTGAGTGGATTCAATGGAGAAATTGATATAACCGCGATCCAGATAAAATGAACGCAGCTTTTCCAAATCAGCAGACAGCTTTTGTTTGGAATATTGGTCGTCTTTGGAATAAAAAGACAGGAAGTTGGTGGTGCTTAATTCGAACTCTTTCCGCAAGACATCGTTAGCAAAGGATTTGCTGCCGACGATATTGATTTGCTTGATCTTGGCAACCCGGCCCTCGGAAATATCGATATGAATGCCGACCCGGTTGCGCGTCAATTCCGAAACTTCGGTTTTAATTTTCAGGCCGTATTTACCATGGCTGAAATATTGCCGCCTTAGCTCTTGTTCGACCTTGTCCAGGATTTGCTTGTTGTAAACCTTGCCTTCCGCCAAGCCGATTTTTTTCAAGGCTTCGGTCAAATCTTCCTTTTTAATGTCTTTGTTGCCTTCGATAACCACTTTCGCTACCGAAGGCCGCTCGACCACATTCACCACCAGCGTGCCACCATCGCGTTCCAGCGATATATCCTTGAAAAATCCGGTATTGAATAAAGCCCTGATCGCCGCGGCTTGCTTGTCTTCGGAAAAGGTTTCGCCAACATTAACCGGCAAATAGTTGTAGACGGTACCGGCGGAAATTCTTTGTAAGCCCTTAACCTGAATATCCTCAACTACAAAGCTGCTTGCATGAGCGGCCTTGCCGGACAGCATACTCAGCAACAGTATTTGTAATAGTGGGTTTTTCTTCACGCAGTCAACCATGGAAAATGAACAGGCGCGATTGTAACACGCTGTTTTCGGATTCCCGCGCCTTCAATGGTAAATACTCGTAAATACTGGCCGAAAAATTGCTTTCTTATTCAGTTTCAATTGCAAGGAAAAACAATTCAAAAAAAATTACAAAAATCCAATGCAAGCTATTGAAATAAAATATTTTTGATCAAAACATCAAGTTAACCAAACGTATCGGCAATCAAGTTCCGATAAACGGCTCGCGTGTAATCCGCTTCCGCAGCGGCAACTTGGGCATCGACTCGCGCACTTACTCCACCGGCGCCTTTCACCGAAGCAATCGCATCGGCTGCATCCAGCTTGTAAACACCGGCCACGGAGATACCGTGGTCAGGCGCGATTAGGCTATAGCAGGTATTCAGCCAATGTGCTTCGGGGACTGGGGTCTGATTAAGCAAGCTCGTCACCGCCAGCGCACACGCTTTAGCTTCGGAATTAGCGGCAAAAGCAGACTTAGGGATAGGTGCATAATGCGCAGCGTCGCCAATGACATGGATAAAGTCGTCAAATAACGATTGGCCGGTCAGCGGCCGAACCGGACACCAACCGGTGCTATCGGCCAAGCCCTGCTGCAAAGCGATATGCGCAGCCGTTTGCGGCGGAATGATGTTCAACACGTCGCCTCGGAATCGGTCGCCGAATTCGCTAGTTAACACCCTATTCGGCTTATCCAGTTCAAGTAAAGGATTATCTGCCAAGCTATGCCACTCGATCAGGCTATTGGCGGTGCCGTAACCGTAATGCTTAGTCCAGCCGGCTTCGAATAGAGCCTGCTTGGAAAAGCTGCGTTTGGCATCGAGGATGAGTATTTTCGAACGCGGTTTATGCTTTTTCAGCCAATACGCCATCATACTGGCTCGCTCGTAAGGGCCAGGCGGACATCGATAAGGATCGGCAGGCACCGCTAGTAACACTACCCCACCGTCCGGCATCGCTTGCAGTTGCCGCGCCAGCATTAAGGTCTGCGGACCGGCCTGCCAGGCATGCGGAAATTGCTCCGCGGCGGCCTGATCGTAACCAGCCATCGTATCCCAACGAAAATCGATGCCGGGCGACATGATTAACCTGTCATAGCTCACACTCTGCCCGCCGGCCAATCGCAATCGCCGTTGCCCAGCATCTAAACTGCTGACGCGATCAATTAACAGTTTGATTCCATATTTGTCTTGCAAAGCCTGGTAATCGACCGTCAACTGGTCGAGGCCCGCCAAACCGGCAAACAGCCAATTACTGCCGGGGCAAGTGATATATTTGGCTTTAGGTTCGATCAGCGTGACTTGAATATTCGCATCCAGCAAGCGCAGATATTTCGCCGCCGTCGCACCGCCAAAGCCACCACCGACCACTACGACATGCGCTTTGGCACCCGAAAAGAACGGCAATCCGCCACAACCGCTAAGAACACCAGCCCCAACTCCGGCAAAGCCTTGTAAAAAACGTCTGCGGGATAATCCGGTCATTAATGGCGACTCAAATACTCGGCAACCGCCGCCAGCTCGGTGTCGCTGTAACCTTTAGCCAAACGCGGCATCAATGTGGCCGGCCTTTTGTCGTATTTAAAATCCAGCAAGGCCTGCTGGATCTGCTGAGCGGATAAATTTTTTAGCGAAGGGATTGAGCTTTGGGCATCTAAGTTTGAATCGGTGTGACAATTCCAGCAATTAAAGGCCATTGCTCTCGCATCGATTTCAGCATAAGCCATCGAGCTCAATGCGCTGGCAAGCAACGCCGCCGAAACATAGCCCATGCGCTTCATGCCGCTTAAGCAAGCAGTTTCTGCCGAAACACTTCGTACAACAATACGCCAGCAGCCACCGATACGTTCAGGCTTTCCACCTGTCCAGCCATAGGAATTTTCACCAGAAAATCGCAATGCTGACGGGTCAGATGGCGCATGCCAGTACCTTCCGTACCCATCACCACCGCCAAAGGCATATCGAGTTCCATCTGAAACACAGTTTGTTCAGCTTCGCCGGCCGCGCCCATGATCCAGATATTCTGCTCTTTCAACCAGCGCAGAACTCTGGCCAGATTGGTGACCTGATACACCGGCACCGTTTCCGCTGCACCGCTGGCTACTTTACAAACCGTCGGCGTGATACCGGCGGCATTGTCTTTAGTGACGATCACGCCATGCGCACCCACGGCATCCGCGGTACGCAGACAAGCGCCGAGATTGTGCGGATCTTGCACTTGATCCAGCACCAGATAAAACGGCGTCTGGGTTAGCGCTTCAACGTCTTGTTTGAGCTGGTCTTCGCTGCGCATCGCCGGCAATTCCACGGCCACCACAATCCCTTGATGATTTTTGCCGTCGGCCATCTTTTCCAGCTTTTTACGCTCGGTTTTTTCCGGATTGATTCCCAGCTTGACGAGATCGTCTATCACTTGCTTCAGGCGCACATCCTGGCGTTGACTATCCACCCAGGCTCGGCGAATTTTCTGCGGTGAATAATCCAGCGCGGCTTGCACCGCGTGAATACCAAACAATTGGGTTAAATTCATGAGCGACGGCGTTTTTTGGCTTTTGGCTTACTTGAGGATTTTTTATCTTTATTCGACTTCGTCGCTTTAGCGCTGGCTTCGGCTTTTTTGCGGCCCGAAGAGGATTTGGTCTTAGCGATTTTTTTACCTGATTGTAGCAACTCAAAATCGATTTTCTTGTCGTCCAGATTAACCCGCACCACGCGAATTTTCACCATATCGCCCAAGCGGTAACGTACGCCGGTACGCTCGCCGTACAACTGATGTTTACTGGCGTCGAAGGCAAAATAATCCTGTACCAGGGAGGCGATATGCACCAAGCCTTCCACGTAAATCGATTGCAATTCAACGAAAAAGCCAAAACCGGTCACGGCGGAAATCACGCCGTCGAACTCTTCGCCGATCTTGTCCATCATGTATTCGCATTTCAGCCAGCTCACCACATCGCGGGTGGCGTCGTCGGCTCGGCGCTCGTTCGCCGAACAATGCTCACCCAACAACACCATGTCAGGATGCGTGTAATAAAAACTATCAACCGACTTACCGGCCAGACAATGCCTGATCGCCCTATGCACCAGCAAATCAGGATAGCGCCGGATCGGCGAAGTAAAGTGCGCATAGGCATCCAGCGCCAAGCCAAAATGGCCTTTGGTTTCCGGGCTGTAAACGGCTTGCGACATGGAGCGCAGCAAAATCGTCTGAATCAAATGCGCGTCGGGACGTTCCTTTACCGACTCCAGCAGATGCATGTAATCCAATGGCGTGGGTTGAGCCTTACCACCCAGAAATAAACCCAGTTCGCCTAGAAAGGTTTTCAGTGCCAGTAATTTTTCCGGGCCGGGGCCATCGTGGATCCGCAGCAGGCGCGGCATTTTTTTCTTGTTCAGAAACTTCGCCGCTGCCGTGTTGGCGGTAATCATAAATTCTTCGATCAGCTTATGGGCATCGTTGCGCTGCAAAGGCACGATTTCAGCGATTTTGCGCTCCGGCCCAAAGACGATTTTGGTCTCCTGGGTGTCGAAATCCATCGCCCCGCGCAACTCGCGCTGCTTACGCATCACCTTGTACAAGTCGTACAGAGTCTGTAAATGTGGCAGCAAAGCGGCGTATTTTTTTGCCAGCTTCTGATCGCCATCCACCAGCATTTTTGCTACGTCGGTATAGGTCAAACGCGCATGGGAGCGCATCACAGCTTCAAAAAACCGGGAACGCAGGACATTACCTTCTTCGTTGATCAGTAATTCGCAGACCATGCATAAACGATCCACTTCCGGGTTCAACGAACACAATCCGTTAGACAGTATCTCCGGCAGCATCGGAATGACTTTTTCCGGAAAATATACAGAAGTACTGCGGTTTTTGGCTTCGGCATCCAAGGCCGTATCGACTTTTACATAATGTGAGACGTCGGCAATCGCTACCAATAATTTCCAGCCTTTCGGGGTTTTTTGCGCGTAGACAGCATCGTCGAAATCCCGGGCATCTTCGCCGTCTATGGTGACCAAGGGCAACTTGCGAATATCTTCCCTGCCCTGCTTGGCGGACTCGGGCACTTGCGGCGTGAGTTCCTTGATTTCTTCCAGTAACTGGTCCGGCCACTGATTGGGCAAATCGTGAGAGCGAATCGCCATTTCGATTTCCATGCCCGGCGCCATATGCGCGCCCAGTACTTCGATGATGCGGCCCAAGGGCTGGCAATGCTGGCTAGGTTGCTGAATTATCTCTGCGACCACGATCTGGCCTTGTTTGGCATGGCCGACGTCTTCCTTGGCAATCAGTACTTCGTGGGCAATCTTTTTGTTATCCGGCACCACATAAGCCACGCGGCCCTCGGTAAAAAACCGACCGACCACTTGATGCGTATTGCGTTCGCTGATTTCAATCACTGCCGCTTCGCGACGGCCGCGTCTATCAATGCCGGCCACGCGCGCGATGACTCGGTCATTAGGCATCAGCGGCTTCATTTCCCGCGGCGACAAAAACAGGTCTTCGCTACCGTCATCGGGTTTCAAGAAACCGAAGCCTTCCGGATGGCCAAGCACCCGTCCGGCGATAGTGTTGCCGCCGGAGCCCAAGCAATATTTTTGCCGGCTGTTAAAACTTAACTGGCCGTCGCGCTCCATGGCGCGCAGCCTGCGGCGCAGCGCCTCCAGGGCATCAGGTGTTTCCAGGGCAAATTGTTGGGCGATTTGTTGGCGGCGTAGCGGCTTGCCGGCTTCTTGAATAAGCTGGAGAATCAGCTCGCGACTGGGGATGGGATTCTCGTATTTTTCGGCCTCACGCTGGGCGTGCGGATCGACGAGGGCGTTAAAATCAGATGTCTGATCGGTATTTGCTGTCATTGAGTCTGTTTGCTGGGTTCTGCCGCCTGTTCCCTGTCGGAACCGGGCGGCAATCGTCTTTGTTATATAAAATCATAGCCTTTCTTCTTGTTCTGCGTGGGAACGACGTCGTCCAGAATACGCCGGCATTCGAACTGCCAATAGCCCAAGCCGATATTTCTACGGCCGTTCAAAATAATGGGAAAATTCTCATGCCCCATGAACATTCGCAATAAATCGCCGTCTTTCAAGCGAAAAGAATCCATGATGATAAAGCTCTTTTCGCCTTCATTATCTCTTATGCCATAGATCAAGGCTTTCTTGCGCTCCGCATCGGTATCCGCCTCCAGCGCCTGATAAGCCACAGGGAAAGCTTGCGCGGCGATGACCATCACCTCGAATATCAGCTTGGAATCCTGCTTGGGGAGCAGTATTTTGCAAACCACGCCGAGCGAACGTTGTTGCGGCATCGCGTCTATCTTACGAAAACTCACCAAGCTACCGATAGACAGCACGCCTTCCTTGTGGAAATTACAGGACAATGCGCGTTCGGAGTCAGTCTCGGCCCGTATTTCCAGACCGGTTTCCAGACCGGGTCTACCGGTTTCCAATAGATCATAGGTCGTTTCCAAACCAATAGCCACATATCTATCCAGCCTATCGGCAAAATAGACCGTCCCTTGCGGCTCCTTCCCTTGCCAGCGCTGCATCAGATAGTCGAACAGTTCCGCCGAGAGCTTTTGATGATTATTCTTATCGACTTCCAGCGAACTAAAACGCGCCTCCTCCTTGCTGCACAGTTTGTCCGCCTGTTTGATGACTTTACCCAACTTGGTCAGATTCAGGTAAAGCATGGCCGAATCCGACCGGCGATCCGTCTGTGTGCCGCCGAGCAAAAAAGCCGGCGGCAGGTCTTCGTCCATTAAAATCGCGCATTGCACGGCTTGTTCGGCTACCGGTTTGGTTTCGATTTGCAGAAAATCGCTGATTTTCTCGAGAAACTCATAAACCAGTTGAAACTCTTTCTGCATCAAGCCGGATGGATAAGCCAAACTTAACAGCAATATTTGTTTATAGCTGTCTTCGACTGACGACAGTTTACTGAATATACCGCCCTGGTCGGCCACCTTGGAGCCCGCCTTATCCAACTTCACGGCGAGTTTATACAACGAGTGCAAATCGATCCAGATCCAATCCGGCACCGGATAGCTCATCATGTAGTGACTTATCACGATGCGGCTCAAGCCCCGGATAGTCCGCTGTATCGCCAAGGCCGTGGATTTACCCTGCAACCAACCAATTTCTCGGCGGGTCAAATCCTTGACCACACTCCAATAGCCGATGGTAAATTGTCTTTCGATTGCACAGGCCAAGCCGAATATTTTTTTTTCGCTTTCGCCCTTTGGGAAACCGAACTTGATTAACCGCGAGCGCAAATAATCGTCGATCAAGTAGAAGCTGTCTCTGAGTAACTCCAATGCATGCAAGCGCTTTGCCGCCGGCATTTCCACCGAAATTAATTCACCTAACAACTCGTAAAACAAACGGGCGGCCAGACCGGGATTGGCAGTCGGCAGTTCCGTAATCCATTGCCGTAGCGCATCGTCGGTAAACGACGCCGACAATTGGGGATCATTTTTTTGCTGGGGTATGACCAGAAAAAACGAGTTTTTCACAGAGCATCCATTATTGATGAACGTGCTGCGAATCGCTCACTATTCAGGATGACATCCCAATAGGCGACAAAACCAACAGCGCGCTGTGTTGCTAAGCCCTCAACCATTGCCTAGAACAACCCTTCATCGTCTACCATCAAATTTTGCAAGGCATTCACATCCTTTCTGAGTTGCTTCCTTGCCAACAACTTGGTTTGCACGCGCTCAGGAAGCTCGGTAAAAATCAGCACCTGATTGGCTACCAGTAAATCCACCAAATCGTCTATGACCCTGACCATGTCGTTATCGGTAGCTGACAAGGCTTCCCTTGCCTTATCACTTGGGACCTGCTGCAAGAATGCAACTACTTCAGGGTGGTCGACATCGAGCCACTCATCGCTACTGTCGCACAGTTGCACGATTGCCCCTGTCTGATCGCGGACTACAAACGGCACGGGTCACCTACCATCGACATAATCAGCAAAATCCCAGACCTTATCGGTAAGCAACGGCAACGCAAAAACCGATCATCTAGGTGAGATAGTCAAAGCGCCCAAGGTCACGCCAATGTCTATACCACGACCCTTGCCGGACAGCGCCAAAGAAATTTCGCCTCGGGTTAACAATTGCCCGTCTATCGATTTAGTGGCACCGGCATGGCCTTCGAAGGCGACAAAGCTGCCGTAGATTTCATTCAGATTTCTAACTTCGGAAAACACCCCGGTCCCCTCGATTTCCGATTTACCGATGGTAAAACCTATGCTCTTGGACGCCAGTGCAACTTGCGCCCGCTGTCCGTTACTGCAGCTGATATTACCCAGGCCATCGTATTGCTTATAAACGAGTGACCAACCGCTCAACTTGTAAGTCATCGTGCAGGATGTTAGCGATTGCGCAGCCGCCGGAGACACGAAAAACAGTCCGCCTAGGCTTAGAGCCAACAGTGGAATAAATCGAAAAAACTGGGTTGACATTAGAATCTCCATTTTTATAAAACCTTAAATACAAATCGATGCGCCACTATCGCTGCGTAAACGCCATTATATTACAAACAGTGTAAGCTTCCGTTTACTGTGAAACGCTCAACGATAGCACCGATTTAATCCCATCGGCTGTTTCAGCCTGATTCAACTCGGTCGCCATCAGATACAGCCTATCTTTGCTAATCCCGCCCGGTTCGGCCAGATACTGCGCGATATGATTGGCTCTGGCAATCGCCAGATCGTTAAGGCGCTGCGGATCGGGTGGAAAAATGCCTTCCAGTTTCTGTTGCGCCAACGGGTAAAAGTCAGAGTCCGGATTAGCCTTGATCCGCGGCTTGCCTAATAAGGATCTATCCATCTCCTGCGGGAAGACTTCGCCAAAAAACTTGGCCAGCAAGCGCTTGTAGTCATCGTCGGTCAATTCAATGTATTCGTGCCGAACTTTCTCACCTTTGTCGCGCAATTCGCCGGACTTCATTTTTTTCAATACATCCTTTACTGCTTCAAAGCGCATCGCCGGCCAATCCATGTTTTGGTAAGCAATACCTTTGATTTCCAGGGTCAACTCGGGTTTGCTGAGCAAGGCTTTATTAAGCTGATCCAGTTTGGCGGATTCTTCGACAGCCAATTCAGCACTACCCGGTGCGAAAGCCACCGCGCTAAAGTCCTTGTCATCATCGAGCAGCGAACCCAGCGCTTTGAACGGCGACATCGCCACTTTAGAGATCAGATTAACCAACACATCGGCCAGCAAGGAACCAATACTGAATTTCGGATCTTCCAGACTGCCGGTGATGGGAAAATCCAGATTAATTTTGCCGTCCGCATCTTTCAGCAAGGCAATCGCCAAATGCAAAGGCAAGGACACCGCATTCGGATTTTCCACATGCTCACCCAAGGTCAACTGATCAATGAGCAATTTATTCTGCACTGCCAACTGCGCCTGCTTGATGGTGTAGCGCAAATCCAACGCCATTTGGCCTTTCTCAATCCGGTAGCCGGCAAACTCAGCCATATAAGGCGTAATCAACGGCAAAGGCATGTTAGTAAAATTTAGGGCAATGTCCGAATCCCCCGTATCGAATTGATATTTGCCTTTGATACCGACCGAGGCCATCTCGTAAACCTTGCCTTTTAAAGCCAACTTGGCCTCGGCATCTTTGTCCGAGGAAAAACCGCTGACTTCGCCGTTGAGACTGTTCATGGCCGCTACGAACGGTAATATCAAGGAGTAGTCGGAGAAATCCGACTTACCCTCTTTCAGTTCGATTTTACCGATACTGACCCGCGGCTCGGTGGATTTGCCGGCCGCCGGTTTTGCAGGAGGTTTAGCTGCCGGCGCTGGTTTTGCGGGTGTTTGCGGCAGCATTAGATCGTCGATATTGGTTTTACCATCCTTTTTGATATTAAACCGCAGGTAAGGACGGTCAAACATTACCTTGGCGAATTTGAAATCCTGTTTCGCCAAATCGATGTCTATTCCCGACACCTCCAGATTGGACCATTTCAAGAAATCCACATTTTTGAGCTGATCCCGAGTCACCAAACCTTCTAAATTCGCGTCCCCTTGAAACGTGAGTTGCAGCTGTTCGGCCACCGCTAATTGCAAATTACCCTTCCCGCTGAAATCGCCATCCACCAATTCCAGTTTTAAAAAGGGGTCCAGATAAGATTGGAACACTTTCAGGTTAATATCGTGAATATCCAGCGCCCAAGACCCCGCAAAAGGCTGCAAACTCATCTCGCCGTCCACTTTCAACCCGCCGGTATTATTGAACTTGCAGCTCAATTGCACCGGCAATTTACCACTGTCCTGCGTGCTAAATTTTTGCACCTTGCCACTCAACTCGCTCAGTTGCAGCTCCAGCGGCTTCGGCAAACTGTAATCGGTGAAATGAACGTTGTAGTTGTTGAATGCCAGCTCATCCACTTTAACCAGCCAGGGCTTGCTTTCCTCGGCAACCGCCGGCGGTGCAGTTGGTTGATTAACGTCTTGAGCCGCGGCATCTCCGGCAAACAAAGCCTGATAATTGACAACACCGTCCGCTTGCAACCATGCGCTAATCCCCGCATCGCTGCTGGATACCGCACCAATCTCAACTTGCTGCTGATTAACATCGACATTAATGCCGTTGACCGCCAAGGCCGGCAGACTAACTAAGGGCTTACCGTGATTGTTCTCGGTGATCTCCAGCTGTTTGATCTCGACATTGCCGTTGCTTAGTTTTGTGAGCATCCCATCCGCTGCTTGGGCAAGCGTGTAATCGACTTGCAAACCCAGCACGCCGTTGACGATTTCCACCGGCAGGATTTGTTGCAAAAATAATTGCCAGCTTCTGGCGAGACCTATTTTTTCCAACTGCAACTGCCCCTTAGAAGCCAGCGGTGCAATCGAGAAATCGCCATGCCATTGGATAGTACCGCCCGATTCCAAACCCACACTCAATTCGCCCGGCGCACTGCTTGCCGCCTGAGTGCTGAATTCGTTGAGTGATAGATTAAGCGGTAACAGGTTTTCCGATAGCACTTGACCGCTGGTAGCATCCTGCCAGCCTATGCGTCCTTCTGTGATCGCGATTTGATGAACCAACAGCGCCAAGCTTTCGCCGTCACTGTCTGTTGTGTCAGGCTGCGACTCTGATTGCTTGGTTTTTATATCCGCAAAATTGAATGCGCCGTCGGCGCGACGTTCGATATTGACTTGTGGATTATGCAACTCAATGACATCTAAAACCACACCGCCCAGCTTTGCCGATTCCACTGCGTCCAAATCGACAAATAAACGCTCGAAACCCGCTAGATCTTTGCCGTCTTTCGCCGCCAGGGCAAAGCCTTCCAAGGTCAGTGTGAATTTGAAGGGGTTAAAGCGAATCGCCGAAAGCCGGGCTTGCTGTCCGGTTTCTTCCTGAATTAAAGCCGGCAGTTTTTTTAAGGCCAGTGCCGGCACCAGGTAAAACCCCAAGAAGGCGTAGATCGCCAAAAGCGCAATAAGCCCCAATCCTGCGATCAAGCCTTTTTTTCGATTCATTGTCACCACCACACGCTGGAAATTAGTGCAGCTTATTCAACAAATCGGCATCTATCCGGCATCCGCCGAGATCCGGATAATCGGCCAGGTTTTGTTCGAAATCTCGAAAGGACGGATGTTGAAAAGCCAAACGGGCAATCTTGCCTTGCACTAACTCAAACTCCAAAGCCCCGCCTTTTTCACGCGGGCTGCCGGGTTTGGTGACAAACAGCATGATGCCGATATTCGCCAAAGGCTGGCCTTGATCTTGAGCCGGACGCGCACAAGTGTAAGTCTCGACATTGAGCCCGCTAAACACACCCGCCAGCTGGCTGGCGTTGATCAGCACGCCTTCGTCAGCAACCGTCGGCACTTGCAGTAGCGCTTCCAAACCAAAGTTGCCCAAATGGTTTTGCAGTAGCACCGTGCCGTTCCCGCCTTTTTCGGTATTTAATAAAGGGTATAGCTGCCGAGCGGCTTCGTCTTTGTTGGGATTTTGCAAAGCCGACAAAAATTGCCGCGCCGCCGATTGAATTGGGTTGATGACGCCTTCTTTTTTCTGCCGGGAGTTGGTCAGCGCCTCCCAATCCTGCTCAGTGTTAACCGCCAGCTTCATGCTCTTCATGACGGCGTAGTCTTCGCTCGCCAGACAGCCGGCGAAGTCCTTAGCCCGATATTGTTCCAGCAACTTGGGGCGGATTTCGTCGGTCATGGCCCGCTGCGCGGAGATATTAAAGTTTTTCCAATCCGGCGAGGTTTTGCTCAGGAAATAGTACAACACCGCATTGCGATCAAATTTATTGAAGCCCAAATCTTTCATCGCCAGCTTCAAGCGCCTGCATTGGCTTTCCACATCCGGGTAATTCTGCCAATCCGGTTGCAGATTGGGTTTCGCGGCCGGGTCGACTTGGTCGATCAACTGCCGCAAACTGACTTCGCCATTGGCCGTTTGAATCGGTATCCGCCACAACTCATCAAGTGACAAATCATGCGCGTCGGGCGGCAGGTCACCCGAGGTTTTCAACAGTAATGAGGAGACTATTTCCGGGTATACCCGCAATTCGCCCAACAATTTGCTTTCGGAAGACCAAGCACTCAAACCACCTTCAACCACTTCATAAACGCCCAGACGGATTTGATTGAAACTACTACTGTCCCCCGCAAGTACCACACTGGCAGGCAAAGAATGCGTCTCGGAACTGTATTTACCGTTACCAGAAGTACCGGCTGCGGGAGTTTTGGCCACCACTTGCGGATTGCTCTCCACCCAGTTGCCGGCCAGCTTGCCCATCACCGCCATACCCGCGCCGACACCGGTGAATGCGAACAAACTGCTGGCGGCATTCACGTCGTTAATTAATTGGGAAAGATTGGCTTCGTGGCTGTTACTGGTCAGAAAGTTGTATTCGATCAGAGTGTCTTTGCTGGAATCGAGCCTTAACCAAGGGGTCAGATAAGATTTTTTGGTTTCCAGCTTGAAATTGCATTTGCCGGTCGTGGCTTGGTACAAAAAGCCGCTGGCTTCGCGCTTCAGTTTTAAGGCATCGTTATGCACACTGAATACCAGCGCCGCGGACAGGTCGCCGTTTTCGTAATGACCACCGACATCGCTGCAACCGCCTTTCAGGGCGTTATCCCCTTTGAAATCAAAGTCGGAGACCAATTGTACATAGTAGTCGTCACCGCTCACCATGGATTGACCGCGTAGCGGCTTGATCGGTAAAGACTCGGTTTTGGGATAATCGACGGCAATTTGCCGGGTTGTGGCGCAACCGGCCAGCAAACCGCTGGTTAGCAATGCAGTAGTCAGGACTGAAAAACAACGTATCGACATTAAATATCCTATGGTGTCGCGAAAGCCAGGCAGGCATGTGCCCGATGCAGTATCGTTTAAATGTAGAATCGAGTTCTTAGGCGCCGCTTAATCGTGACGCGATAAAATTTATCGTAAGGCATCTTGATGCCGCGGATAGACGCTATTCAAGCACTAATTCCATGCAAGTTAGCCGGGAATGATAAATTGAAGTGTGTTTTGTGGCTATTGTTTTGTTCGACGCGCCAATAGTGCTTAGAGCGCGTCCTGTTTGAAGCGATGGATTTGCCGGCGTTGTTTTTTGTTGGGTTTATGCTCGCGCTCTGACGGATGCAGCAAGGCTTGCTGCTGCTTGTGTAGCTCGATTTGCTTAAGCCGCTTATCGATACTGGCTTGGTCTTCGCTGTAAAGCGCCACAGCCTCTTTAGCCGGACGGCGTTGATTATTCAGATCAGTCACCGTAAGCTCCCAAGTGTATTGGTCTTTGGTAACGCTAATCAAATCGCCGACTTTCACTTCCTTGCCCGGCTTGCAGCGCTGGCCGTTGACGTGCACCTTGCCGCCATTGACCGCATCGGAGGCCAGACCGCGCGTTTTGAAAAAACGCGCGGCCCACAGCCACTTATCGATGCGGACTTGATTTAACTCACTCAACGCTTAAACCGCTCTCCGTCCAGGCTTTAAACCCGCCCGCCATGCTAACCGCACCGCTATAACCCATTTGATTCAAGACCTGAGTAGCCAGTGCCGAACGTCCGCCAGTCTGGCAATAAACCACTATGTCCGCCTGTTGCCGGCCTTGGAAATCCGGATGACTGTCGATCTTGAACTCCAGCAAGCCGCGAGGAATATTGACAGCCCCCGGCAAATGCCCGGCGGCGTATTCGGCTGGCTCGCGCACATCGAGCAATAAACTGCTCAAGCGCGTTTGCGCAGTCGCCACGTCGATTTCGGTAATCTGTTGTTTGGCGGCAGCTACCAGTGCTTGCGCAGTAAGGCTCATAAAATTCTCCAGTCGGAAACGGAATTAAGCTTCCATGTGTTTTTTCAATTCTTTCGGAATCGAGAAGACTACTTTTTCTTCGATACCTTTGTTTTCACGAACCTGGGTGGTTTCGCCGCCCCACTCTTTGAGTTGATTAATGACTTCCTGTACCAACACTTCAGGCGCGGACGCCCCAGCAGTGACGCCGACTACGTTGATGCCCTCCAGCCACTCTTGTTTCAAATCTTTGTAAGTATCGATCAAAAACGCCTGCTTACCCAGCTGTTCGGCGATTTCCCGCAAGCGGTTGGAGTTGGAACTGTTTGGCGAACCCACCACCAAAATCAAATCCGAAATCTTTGCCAGATCGTGGACCGCGTCTTGGCGGTTTTGGGTGGCGTAGCAAATATCGTCTTTTTTCTGTTCCTTGATCGACGGAAACTGTTCACGCAAGGCGTCGACCATTATTTTAGTGTCGGTCATAGACAACGTGGTTTGCGTCACATAGGCCAGGTTATCCGGGTTGTTGACCCTCAGGTTTTTCACATCATCCGGGGTTTCAACCAGATAGATATCGCCATGCTCGGTGCACTTATCGTACTGCCCCATAGTGCCTTCAACTTCAGGATGGCCGGCATGGCCAATCAGAATCACTTCCCTATCCTGTTTGGCATGTTTGGCTACTTGCATGTGCACTTTGGTAACCAACGGACAAGTCGCGTCGAATACCGTTAACTTGCGCTCTTCCGCTTCTTTTTGGACCTGCTTGGACACACCGTGGGCACTAAAAATCAGGTAGGACCCCACCGGCACGTCACTGAGTTCTTCGATAAAAATCGCGCCTTTTTCCTTCAAGCCGTCAACTACCGTACGGTTATGCACCACTTCGTGCCGCACATAAATCGGTGCACCGAAGGTATCGATCGCTTGATCGACAATTTCAATAGCCCGGTCTACGCCGGCACAGAATCCACGAGGGTTTGCGAGTACGATTTGCATATTCTTGAGTATTTTACTTGGTTAAGACAAAACGATTTTAATCCAATTTTGTTTCCGAGACGATAATTCCGTCGCTATCGGCATAAAGATAGTGATCTTTTTTGAAATTGACGCCGGCAAAAGTGATCATCGAATCCCGATGTCCATGTCCGTGCTTACTGCTGCAAAGCGGGTGAGTGTTCAGAGCCACCACACCAATCGGCATTTTGTTGATCGCTTCCGAACCGCGAATACTGCCGTAAACGACGATACCCTGCCAGCCATTTTCGACCGCCAAAGCAGTCAAGGTATCCCCCAACAAGGCGCAACGCTTTGAGCCGCCGCCGTCGATAACCAGCACCCGATCAGTGACTTTTTCTTCCAGCACGGTCCGCACCAAAGTGTTGTCTTCGAACACTTTTAAAGTCGTGATTTGCCCGCTGAACTGGGTTTTACCGCCGAAATACCGGAACAAAGGCTCGGCAATTTGAAAGTTTTCTTGGGCAGAAAAGCGGTCACATAAAGCGCCGGTAAGAAATGACATACAGCCTCCAAAGGCTAGAAATAACGCGCCAGCAGTCCGTACTGGCAATCAGCATCAGGCAGTGGAATTTTCACTTCATAACCGCCCCCAGAGGCTTCCTGCATGGGCTGACCGTATTTATCGACCATATTCTCCACGGTTATATCCCGATTGCCGTGCGGCAGGATCAATTCCAGCTTATCGCCCAGCGAAAACTTGTTTTTGACGCTAATGTCCGCCCAACCCGTTTCGGTGTCGTAATGGGTAATTTCGCCGCAAAATTGCTGCTGATGACTTTTGGAATAACCGGATAGGTAGTTTTGATGTTCGTGGGTATGGTGGCGCTGATAAAAACCGTCTGTATAACCGCGATTCGCCAAGTTATCCAAAATCCCCAACAACTCGGGCTGAAACGGCCGGCCCGCCAATGCGTCGTCTATCGCTTGCCGATAAGTCTGCGCAGTGCGCGCTACGTAAAAATGCGATTTGGTACGGCCTTCGATCTTCAGGCTGTCGATACCGATTTCCACCAAGCGCTGCACGTGCTCTATCGCCCGCAAGTCTTTGGAATTCATGATGTACGTACCGTTTTCGTCTTCCATCACCGGTAACAACTCTCCCGGACGTCCCTCTTCTTCCAGGAAATAGATATTGTCGGCCAAAGGATGCCGGTCGGCGCCGCCGCAACTGGCGGTATTGAGCCCGGCATTCAAATCATTCATCGAAATGACCGCACTATCAGCCAGCAAATAATCGCCTTCCGCATTTTCCACAGCCGGCTTAGTATCGTATTTCCACCGGCAGGAATTGGTGCAGGTACCTTGATTCGGATCGCGATGATTGAAGTAACCGGACAGCAAGCAGCGACCGGAATAGGCAATACACAACGCACCATGTACAAATACTTCGAGCTCCATATCCGGACATTGTTGGCGGATTTCGGCAATCTCATCCAGCGATAACTCCCGCGACAAAATCACCCGCTCCACACCCATACTTTTCCAGAATCTGACACTGGCATAATTCACCGTGTTGGCTTGCACCGACAAATGAATCGGCATCTCCGGCCATTGTTCCCGCGTCATCATGATCAAGCCAGGATCGGCCATGATCAACGCATCCGGCTGCATCGCAATGATCGGCGCCATGTCTTTCAAGAACGTTTTAATCTTGGCATTATGCGGAATGACATTGGCGGCCAGAAAGAATTTCTTACCCAACTGATGCGCTTCGGCTATGCCTTTGGCTAGGTTGTCGGCCATAAAATCGTTGTTGCGCACACGCAGGCTATAACGCGGCTGCCCGGCATAAACCGCATCAGCGCCAAACGCAAAGGCGTACCGCATATTACGAATGGTGCCGGCGGGGGAGAGAAGTTCGATGTGTTTCATGTCTGTACTAAAAAATGAGCTAACAGGCATTCTAGCAAATTATCAACGGCTCCAGGGTATCGGAAGCATTGACCAAAGAACCCGTAAATCTTGGCCTGAACGAACGCGGAATTACTTAACGGGGACAGTCGGTCTATTAAAAAACTGCGGCATCCGGGAAAGAACCTTACGTAAAATAAACATCGGCATTCGCACGGGCAGGTTATTCTTTCGGCAAGCGTAATAAGCTTCTATGTTTCCTTTGATAATGCCGATCAGACTATTATTGGAAATACCGCCGATCCGCATTTTTATCCAGATTTTGGGAATATAAACAGCCTTAACCTTATTCACGGCTAGAAATCGCATAGTCAACTCAAAGTCTGCTTGTCTGGAAAACTGTAAATCGAATCCGCCCAACTGCTCATAGAGGCGGCGACGCACAAAAAAAGTGGGATGCGCCGGCATCCAACCTTTTTCGAATAAACCGCTACGATAGTTACAAGAAGTCCAATATCGAACAATTTTTGAAGCATCGTACCTATCGACATACAACAAATCTGCGTAGCAGACGTCTACAGTAGGGTCAGAAAAAATGTCGGCGACTTGGGATAATATCGTGTCATCCGCATACACATCGTCGGCGTTCAGTGTACCTATGACATCACCGGACGCCAGAAAAATACCTTTATTCATCGCATCGTAAATACCGTGATCAGGTTCGGAAATAAACTTGGCCAGATGCTGACCGTATTTACACACCATATCGACGGTGCCATCGGTTGAGCCACCATCAATGACGATATGCTCGATGTTATTAAAATTCTGCCTCGATACTGACTGCAAATTATCGTGAATAAACTCAGCCGCATTATAAGATACGGTGACAATTGATATTTTCATTGACTTGAGATAAATACTTAAGAATCTTGAAACAATTAATAGCCGTCTCCTCCTTTAGCAAAAAGAAATCATCGGTATGTTAATAAGGTGAACTTTATCAATCTTTAATAAAAACAATTGCTCATAAGCCAGAACACTAATGCCTAATAAATTTGCCTAACCGTACCCAAACAAAAGCGCAACCACGCCTGAAGTCGCCAGTCAACACTCTTCCGATAAAAACTGATATAGCACCGTAAATTATTGCCAATCCTTTTGGCAGCTTAAAAATTGGCGCGACAAAACAATGAAAAGTCCAATGCTGAGAAAATCTGGCATTAAATCGTGAATAGGCAATACTCAAATCTTCAGTTCCCTGCAACCGCAACCTTAACACGTAGTATGGATAATAGCCTATCAGCATATCCGATTCGAGTTTATATTTAGTATCGACGGATAATCCACTATCAATATATTTATCAACAATAGCGCCAAACTTATCAACGAACACGTCGGAAAAGGAGTACCCGCCGCTATTATTACGCTTATAAGCCACCAAATAGCTGTCTACATATAGATTAACAGGCGCCTTTAAAGCAGCACTGTAAATTAAATCAATGTGTACCAGATTGGTTCCGCAGTAATCGTTAGCATCGACACCTTGCAAATAATCCTTGGATATTATATTCACGGAAATCAACGTCGAAAACTTACCTAACTTGATAATAAACTCGTTTGAGTTTGCAAATTCGTACAACTTCTCGCTACCGCCAGGGTATTCATCCCTAAAGTCGAAGTCGTAACCATATGCTCGGACTGACACCACACCATAATTTTTACGCGCCAATAAACTTTCCAGATGTTTTAACGAGCCATCTATCAGTAAGTCATCATCGCCAAAAATTAAAACGTATTGCCCAGCCGCCTGATTAAAGCATTGTGCAATATTTAGATCAGGACCTATGTTCTCCGAGTTTCTTATATATCGTATCGGAAGTCCTTTGTTTAAAAACTCGTCGACGCAGTCTTTAGTATTATCGCTGGAACAGTTGTCGGATACTAAAATCTCTATTGGATAAGTTAATTCACCAAGCTGAGATACAATTTGTTCGATATTCTTAACTAAATAATTTGCCCTATTCCAAGTTGGAATGGCAATAGTTAGCAAGGGCCTATTCTCTTTATTCATATTTTTATTATATTATCGCGTGCCACTTTTTACGAAGCATTACCCACATCACCAGCGATGTCGGAAAACCGAACCCAACATTCACTAAAAACAACACCAGCACAATACCCGCCGAACCCCAACTCGGCGCCAACCAAACCGAGCCACCAACGGTCAACAACGCTCCTGACAAGGACAACCAAAGAAAGGGCTCCTTACGATGCGCCCTGAGATAGATAGCTAACAGTCCGGAAATATGGGCAAACAAAATTGCACCGATGAGAACAAAAGTTTCCCAAAACGGTAAAAATCTTACGCCATACGCCGTGTAATCGGCCGCATAGCGAATCAAAACAAAAAACACCGCCCCCAGGACAAATACCGCAAGTGAACGTTTAAAACCCTTTTTGAATTCCTTGTCCAGTAAATCCCAATCCTGTTGACCGGCAGCTTTCGCTAACACGGGGATTCGGCTCGTCATCCAAGCTAAACTTAACAAACCCAACATGTTGCAAACGGTCATGGTGACACCCATTTGCCCTGCAACCACAGCATTCTGAGTTTGAAACAATAGCGGAGTATGCATCTGCGTTAAAAAATATCCGCAGAGCCAACTGATTCCCAAACGCCATTGCATCGGCCAAAGCTCTCGCCACCAACCGAAGTCTCCAGAAATTCCAAACAACGCTGACACCCATAGTTTCGGATAGCGAAATAGTGCCCATACCAAAGCAATCAAGGCAGCCGATGCGGGCATCATAGCGACCGCATAAAGACCGCCCCCCTGCATTAGGGTAAACCAAATGGCGATAGCGCCAACAATACCTTGCACCAAGCGCAGCGAATAGACCTCCACAACTTTACCGCTGCCTTCCACTATAGCCAAAACCGGTAATAAGGCCAAACCTACTGCGGTACTGACAACTAGAACCAACCAAGGTTGCTGCCAGGCTAAATCCGACTCCTGGGGCCGATGACTAAAGAAATACAAACCGCCCGGATAAACCAACAAAAACAGCAGTCCTGAAACACCATACCAATACAACGCTTTTTTAGTCAGAGCCAGATAGCGGCCGACATTTTTACCAACGACCGCCCCATGCGGCAACCAAGTCAATTCGGCAAATTCATGCGCCGCCTGTTGCACCAGTATGGTGGATAGGCCCATATCCAATAACGCCTGCAAGCCGGCGAGACTGGCAAAGGTGTAGTAGTAGCCTTGTTCAGCGGGCGATAAATATCGTGCGATGCAAAACAGCGTAATCAGGCCAGCACCAGCCTGCCAGCCGCGTTGCGCTAAAACTGCTAACGTTTTCTTATCGACCTGCATATAGTTTTGCCTCGGGTTCCCTGTATCCAATGAATGGATTGGCTAGTTATAAATTCAATTCGGCAAAAAAATCAAAGCCTGGATCGATCAATAGATAAAGTTCTCTCGGGTAAATTAAAAAGCTTACGATAAAATCGCCGCAAGCCTCCTGCCAAACGGCCGGGAATTAAGCAATAGACCAGCAATACGATTAGGATGCGACCGCGCCAACCATCACCATATGCCAGCATAGACAACAAATAATTGAATTGATTTATACCTTGGGCCTTGTAATTTAAGGCTACTTTAACCAACCACAAACAGCCGTTCTTACTATTCCTGTCCCTTGTCATATACCGAGTGATTTCCGCAATAAATTTTATACGGAGTTTTTTGTCCTGCAAAAATCGACTGGTCCTAAACCACCCCGCATACCACTCCAAATCGCCAAAATAATATCCGGGAGCTGCATTTGGAGTATGTGTCATTAAATCATTTTTAGTACTGTAGACTGTAAGAGACTTCTCCTGCATTGAGAGCATCGTAGATACCAATTGCGGATATGCGTCACCTATATTCATATATGCAGAAGGCAAATGAGCAGCCGCAACGCTGCGACGAATAATGGTTGCAGAAATCATGCTGATACTGGCGAAAAACAATTGCTCATTATAAGCCAGATCCAGCGCAGGAATAGATTTACCTTTACTACAAACTTCAACAAGCCAGCCTAATCGAATAATATCGGCATTTTGAAAATTTAATACCTCAATTAATTCATCAGTAAATTGTAAATGCCAGTCGTCATCATCACCTATAATCCAACAATATTCAGAATCCGTTATCTCTATGGCGCGCAATATATTACCGTTACCACCGATATTGTATTTATTTTTATGGTACTTAAGGTTAGGCCAAACATTCTGAAACTTCATAACCACATCCTTGGTGTTATCAGTAGAAGCATTATCTAAGATATGTAGCTGCATTCCTATCAGACCAGCTTCGACAAATTTTTGCAGCGTTAAATCCAAGCAATTACCACGGTTATACGTAATAAGTACCGGCGCTAGTAGTTGGTTATTCCATTTAAAAGATGAATTCATTTTTTATTTTTACGGTTTTAGCAATTTAAAAACAGAAGCATTACGGTATTAAATAAAAATTCTTTAAATCGCTTTTAGAAATACAACACATATCCCCTGCCTTTTTAACAAGACCTGAGTAAGGAGATATAATTGAGCTGCAATTGGCTACCAAACCATCTGAATCAACTGTTGAAAAAAATTGACGTATAGACTTATCGTCATTTCCAATCCATACATAAGTAATTGCCATTGGCCATTTACTCTTCTGGAAGAAAAAATAGGAGTTATCATCCACTAAAATTTTTTTTCCTTGAACCGGGTCAATGTTACATACTTGCGAAGCTAGGATTAAGTCAGCACGTGCCTTCGCCGTATCATATTTTGCAATTGAGACGCCAGGACCGACGTATCCATCCATAAACTCAGACAAATATCTTGAGATAAACATTGCTTGCGAGAACAACGCCACCAAGCCCAAATATACAACGACCATGCTCATTCTAAACTTCAGAAAAATTCCAGAAAAATTCTCACCTAAAAAGAAAATTAGAATTATTAAAAGCAGCGAATAAACATACCCCGCATCGTACCAATTCTTTGGAAGATTAAATACCCCCCCCATAAGAACGCACCAAAATATAACCAACAACACAAAATTAACAGTAAGAAATCGCCGACTTGAAATGTCTTTCCAATATTGATACGGAATTAAAAAAAATAGCGTAAAAAAAACCAACGAAACATTTAACCATATAAAAATATTTATACCGTTCTCTGTGACTGTAAGAGGCAAACTAGGCAGATAGTCAACATCCGTCTTCTCTTGAAATCCAAGCTGATGTAAATACTTACTGAACATACTCAAACTTCTAAACGCCATATCAAAGAACTGGCCTGGGTCGTGGATTAAAAGCCCGGGATCAATAGAAAAGCTTTTAAGCATATTTTGAAATGCAGGAGTTTCATCGCATTGAAACGCATACTTAAATGCGATGAAGTTTTGTATAACATGCAATACCAACAGTAGCGCTGCAAAAAGAAAAATTAATCGAGACTCGAAGCGACGAAATAATTGCCATCCAACTACAAAAAAAAACGGAGCCAGGAACAATCCTTTTGGATGACCATACAGGATAAGGGAAACAGCAACAAAAAATAGAAAAACTAAACCCAGTAATTTTTTTAAAGCATATTTTTGACCAAGACTTTGATTCCAAATAAAAATAGATATAAGTAAAATAACCGAAGGAAAGATAAGCTGCTCACCTCGATTGATTACCAAAAAAACTGGAAAAACCCCAATGGAAAAAACAGATATGACAAAACCCAAAATACGCAAATCTTGAGAAAAGCTAAGTACATGGGATTCATTTTGTACAAGCTCTTGCTTTACCTTCAATTTTAGATAAAAAGCCAAGCATGAAACCCATAGAAACGCTACTAATAAACCGACTTTTCTTAACGCGGGAGGATCCGTGATCCAGCCATGGATAAGCCAATTTATCAAGCCGGGCAAATACATTGTTGCAGGTATAGATTGAAAAAATGTAGCAACGCACGTAGGGGCACCGCTGATTTTATAGGGATAATCGTAGGGAAGGCGTGAAAGCCAAAATCTAATCTGAACCTCGTCAGGATATATTGGAAAAAAATACGTAGTGATTAGCGTTATGCAAAATACGAAAGCTAAAGCAAGGTGTATATAAGAAGACCAATCAACATGTCTAAAATATTTTATGACCTTAAAGCTTACCGGAATAATTTGATCTTTAACTGTATAGAGTTGAGCCAAAAATACCAATAAACCGGCCAATGCGATAAAGTAAAATGCATATAGGATTTTAGCACCGGGAAAACTGCCTATCTTTATAGAAACGTTTTCTATTCGCCCCTGAAAATATCTAGAACTATCAAACCCTTGCCCTACCAATATCTGAGAGGTATACACAGACAAGCTGGAACTCCGATAATCAGCCACATCTAATCCATCCAAATTAGCTTTTACGAAAGAGCCATTAAGCGCCTCCACTTCAAGATCATACCACTGGTCTTTTCTAAGGTTCTCCGTAATTATCAACCCCTTTATAGCATTAGGAGCAGATGAATCGTTAACAACAATAGATGCCGTAGTACCAGAGATTTCTAGGCGTACTCCCTGATTGATAGGCGCGGTTTGAAACAAATTTGGGTAGCCATCTGTAGCATCTACGCGAAAACGTAGCTTTATGCTGAAATAAGCAATATCGGACGCTTTAAACTCACCAACCGAAGTCACTGAAGTTTCCCCGTAAATGTATGGCTTAGCATTTATAGCTTCTAAATGACTCGCGAAAATCGCTACAAACGGAGACTGAGCTCTAAGCCATGCATTGGAATCTATATGATTAATACCCAACGCCATAAGCGCTGAAAGCCATATTACCAACAATATTTTCATAGAAGTTTCGCTTGTCTTTACGCAAAATTTAACGCATTGACCAAAGCTTCGCTGTTGTGAAATTGAAAGCCACGATGAATGGAATTAGCGCCATCTGTACGAGGAAAGGATCAACATTAGTAGTTTCTACAATATAATCCAGTACCCACATATTCAACAATATGGACAAAACACTAGCCAATAGAAACTTGAAAAATCTAGCCCTAAATTGAATTTTCTGCTCTGGATTGAAAACCCACATAAAATTCAACGTGTAAGAAAAAATCATACCGACACCCCAAGCGGTAAGTAACGAAAGTAAATAATTCACTTCCAACAACTTCAGCATTGAAGTAAATATGAAAAATGTTAGAACAAAATTCGCACCTCCTACGAGCGTAAATCGTGTAGCCTCGACTCTAAGTTTGCGCATTTTTCAACAGCAGATATTAAATGAAAGACCGCTTGAGTTTTTGAAATATTTAGTCGTTCTTTTGCGCCACTATCACTAAGGTACCTCCAAAAGGAAGCGAGACACCAGCTTTAATAAGCGTTTCATCTATTCGCATAAAAAAATCAAAAATTATATTTAATAACAGGGGAAACTTAACCCTTTTCTCTAACTCTACTTTCTCTGATTTTAGTTGCTTAAATCCTTTATCAAATATTCGAGAAACCAACATCAACGGAAATAGAATAAAAACAAAAGAGGTAGCAAAAATAATGTCAAACCCATTATTTTTGAGTTTGGTCACCAGCTCTTTCCGAGAATATCTACGCTTGTGTTTGACTATTTCATCAAGCCTGCTCCACAAAAACATATGCTGGGGAACAGTAATAATCGCACGCCCTCCTGGACGGAGTAATCGGTTAATATTTGCCATCGCGGTAACATCGTCACCAATATGCTCAAGGACATCAAATGCAATAACTAAATCAAATTG
Organism: Methylomonas defluvii; assembly: GCF_033949435.1. Classification (NCBI taxonomy): domain Bacteria; kingdom Pseudomonadati; phylum Pseudomonadota; class Gammaproteobacteria; order Methylococcales; family Methylococcaceae; genus Methylomonas; species Methylomonas defluvii. The sequence continues at coordinate 62,041 of NZ_JAXARY010000012.1, forward strand.
TTGGTCAAGGTATCCGTTTACAATATCAAATTGAATGAAGTCCACATCAGGAAGTTTATTTTTTGCATACAACAACCCACTAATATAAACTTCAGAGCCGGTTATTTCTAGGTTTTCGTTCTCTACAATATGTCGAATAAACCCGCCTGTCCCACAACCAATTTCCAGTAATTTAGTCCGACCCACTTTAGCTTGATTATAAACAATAGCTTTAAAAAGCCTATTTCTGGAACGAACCCAAAAGCTGTTTTCCTCATTCTCATCGGTCAGCTGGAACCCGCTGTCCGGATAGTCGGCATAGGAACTCATCACTTCTGGATTAAAGCATTTGACTCCTTCAATTACTGTGTATTTTCCAGCATTGGTCATAGAAACTTATCCCTAACGACATAGTTTGGTCTTTTTCGTACCTCTTCATTGATCCGCCAAACATACTCCCCGATAACACCTAGCATTACCATGATTAATCCTCCCACCAAAAGGATTGCAATCATAATGGGAGCCCAACCTGAAAATGGCGTCTCTCCACGCCACCAACTGAAGACAATTGATAGACTATATAGCACCCCGAGTGCTGAGGTTATCACACCAACCAAGGATATAAATCTAATTGGCAGGTATGAAGCATCTAACACACCATCCAAAAAATTTTTAAGCTTCTTACCGAAGTTATATTGCGATTTACCAATAGTTCTCTTCAACCGGATATAAGGAATAAAACTAGTTCTATATCCAGTCCAAAGTAGATCGCCTTGAAAAAACCGATGCCGCACGTCGATTGCGTTAAATGCATCCATAACTTTTCTATCCATTAACACGAAATCAAAACCACCGGGAGGTATTTGCGGCAACGAAATGCGTAAAACGCCATAAGCCAAACGTGAAAACAATTTTGCAAGCAATGAGTCGGAACGGTCCGTACGGTAACAAATTACAATTTCAGAACCTTCATGCCATTTTTCAACCATTTGCGGAATAAGTTCGACAGGGTCTTGCAGATCGGCTGATATATTAATGACTGCATCGCCGGTAGCTTCCTTGAAACCCGCCAGCATAGCCGCCATTTGACCGAAATTTCTTGTAAACGTAATAACTTTAACTCGAGTGTCGTGCTTTCTTAAGCTCAATACCTCTTGTAAGGAACCGTCTTTAGACCCATCGTCCACAAAAACGATTTCGTATTCGTCGTCAACCAGTTGAGTTGAAAAAACAGAGCGAATCTTTTCATATGTTTTAACAAGAGCACCTTCATTATGATAGACAGCAACAACGAATGAAATTTTCACTATTTTTGGCCTCGTTCGCACAACAAAAAAATACTCGAACACAAATCTGGATACTGTTGACCTAATTTATAACATGCCTCCAAATACTCTTTGGTAATTATGTCAGTCTGCAAAAGGCGATCCCATTGAAAATTTGCCAGTGCTTTGAAGAAAATCCCAGACCGATAAACCACATTAAGGCCCGCTGTAACAGCATCTCGTTCCAGGGTATCCAGTGTATAAGTGCAACGATGACCGTGTTCGGCTTCTGATTTAGTGACGGCTGAATTATGCGAAATTAACCCCATTTTTACAGCAATCTGTCTCGAAGGTGCATTTGCATTAGGGCATACTAGAAAAAGCCGGCCATTCTCTTCCAACCACTCATAGTTGATACGTTTCAATAAAAATATAGGATCATCCAAATGTTCCAATACGTGAGTAAGTACAACGTTGTTATAGCGAGAAGGGAGGCTCGCATTCTCAAATAACGAATTAACGAACTTTACACCATTATCTAATTTGAGCTTTGCTTCAGATATAGCCAAATCAGAAGCTTCGACACAGGTTAAATCATCAAAATACTCATTTAGTCTTCGCGTAAAATCGCCCTTAAAACTACCAAGCTCAAGTACGTTCCCTGGATTAAAGAAAGGCTCAAACGACCGAATCATGAACGGATGCATAACATCGATATCGAAGCTATATGCATATTTAGAGTCGCCAATATCAATCAACTCTTTATTGTAATCTCTCTCGGAATTCATAATACATTTATTCCCAATAATTAGTTTTTTCCAAGAGCTCGCGGTAATCTTTCGAAGTGATACCAACCAATACCTGATCCCAATAACGTCCTTTTCGAAAGAAATAATTTCTCCTACGCCCTTCTTCTATCCAGCCCAATCTCTTCCCGCAATATGTAGCAATAGAAAGCTTATTGTATTCAATCATCGATCCATCCAATCGTTCTAAATTGAGCTCATCAAAAGAGTAACGCATTGTAGCCATAATGGCGTCGATAGCATAACCTTTACCACGATAGCTGGATTCTCCAATAACAAGGCCATGCCAGGCATGTCTATTACGCCAATCGATATTAACAATACTGGAAATTCCTATAATCCCAATTTCTGGGACATCAACAACGAAACGCTGATTCAGCCTATCACTTTTTAAATTATGGAACCATTCTTCATGGAAATCTAATGAACTTGGAAAGTGAATTTCGCCGATTCCATCTTGTGTAACAGGATCATTGGCCCATTTCTGAAGCAATTCCAGATCGCTCTCTTCTATGGCCCTTAAGGTCAAATGTTTTCCCTTTATGTTCAATTAATTCACCACAGAACAGTACGATTAACAATAGTAAAAAACAAATAACAATTATGCCAAATATCGATTACCCATTTACCCGGCATAAACTAATATAATATTAGCTCTCATACTTAGCTACACCAAACCCGAATCGACCGAAGTCGTTACCGTTATATAACATATAAATATTACCGTCCATTTCAAAAACATGGGGATAGCATAGCATATCTGAATCCCAAGCACCTTTTGTCACGTCAATTCCAACATTATCATCATCCCTAATCCAATTAACCAAATCAGTTGAATATGCATACCCTATTCTATATGACCTGCTTGTATTGGTTCTAAAATCAGAGGCGTATCGATAACAAAAAAACATGTGGTATTTATTGTCAAAATGAATAACAGATGGGAGAGCTTGACACTCGTCAAGTAATTTATCTTCTACTAACTGCCTACCCTCTTTACGCCACGAAACTCCATCTTTAGATGTAGCATGTGCAATTTTATATACACGATCAGGCCCCTTCGCAGACGTCCCTTTAACCCATTTTGTACCATGGATATACCACATATGATAAGTATCGCCATAAACAGTAACAAAAGCGTCACCAACTAAAAAAGGCTCATGTAAAGAAGAGGTTAGTACGGGACCTTCTCCAATTTTCCTAAAAGTCACACCGTCATCGGTACTTATTGCCAAGCCAATAGATGCATCGGTCGATACGGATACTTTTCTATTCCAGCCGGTCGTATATCCTAATATTTTATCCTTAACCCTAACAACATTCATCGGGAAAATCCCGTGCTCATCAAAGCAACCCAAGCCACCTAGTTCAATTACTGTCGAACTCGATACTGCTATAATTTTCTGAAAATATTTATCCATATCAACAAAAGAAATATGACTTAAATATTTACCGCGCCCATCAATTTCTCTTGTTGAAAAATAAATTCTAATATAATTATCAAAGACCAAGGCTTGAGGAGATTGAGCAAACTCGAAACAATTATTAGATAAAAAATGCTCCCTTGGATCGAATATTTTTCCTAATTTTTTCCATTTCATAAGTACTGTATAATAAAAATCAAGTCAATCTTCCTTCTAACTGCGCCAACCCAAAACCATACCTGCCAACCTGATTTCCAAGATATAACATGTATATCTCCCCATCAAGCTCAAACACGTGAGGATAAGCGATTGACTGATCATCCCAGCCCTCTTCAGAAATATCAATACCTGCTTTACTATCATCTCTGTGCCAATCTATCAGATCATTTGAAAATGCATAGCCAATACGATACCCCCTGTCATTTTTTCGAAAATCCAAACTATATTTATAGCAAAAAAACATATGATATTTATTATTGTGGAAAAACACATCGGGGCTAGCTTGGCATTCATTTTCCTCTAATTTGCTTTCAATAATATTTTTACTATCTCTTACCCATTCAAATCCGTCATCTGAATGTGCCATACGAATTTTATATACCGCTTCCGGGCTGCCATCATTCTTTAGCCAACTAGTTCCGGCCACGTACCATAAATACCATCTATTGTTAAACCTTCTAATTTTAGGGCCGCTTAAGACAAAAGGATCATTAACATTGCAAGATAGGACCGGTCCTTTGCCAGCCTTTGTGAAAGTCTCGCCGTCGTCGTAACTGATTGCTGCACCTATCGCAACCGTAAAAGGAATAGACTCGCACCTCGTCCAACCACCGTAATAAGCAAAAACACTATTATCGTGCCTAATCACTGATACGGGATAAGTACCGAATTCATCAAAACTACCTAAATCTCCCAACTCCAGAATCGGAGATTTAGATACACTTAAAATTTCAAATAAATTATGTCTATTCAAGTCTACATAAGCTGAATAACTAATATATTGGCCATGTTCATCAGGCAGCGGCCTACAGGAGAAATATACCCTTATAAACTTATCAAAAACTAATACGGAAGGCGCTTGAGCAAACTCCTTTAGCCAACTTCTACCTTCAATTTCTTGAGGTTTAAAAACTAGACCAAGCTTTTTCCATTTAAACAAAATAATCCACCTAAGGGTTAATTAAAACTAGAACGACCCTTCACGTATATAACAGAAATCTTCTAAAAACAAAAATGTATATATCCGAAGAGAGAAGATATGACAAGGCTGACGAAGTTGTTTAAATATTATCTTAAGCCTAGCCTACACGCATAAGGACAAACAGCTAATATTTATTGCAATTAAGGGAAAAACGTATTCATAGGCTCCTTATAGCTCTTATATATTGAAGTCTCTAAAAACTCTAATAATACTTCTTAGTTGCTACAGCTAAGAGACTAGCACAATACTCAGGAATATCTTCTCCCAAAGAATAAAATGCACGCACGGCATCGTCACCTAATTCAATCATCTGCTTTTCCGACAGCGGCTTAAGATACATTCCTTTAACAGATAGCACTTTTAAACCTGCTTTATCACAGTGATCTTTTAACATATCCACGGTGTATAAACGTCTATGCCCAACTTCATAATCTTTTGGTGCCATTTTTTCGTAATTTTCCAGAACACCCATTTTATATCCTGCACGTCTATTTAAAGACATACAATTTGGAGCTGAAATAAAAATCAGCCCTTCATGTCTAATTAAATCAGCAAGGATTTTGAGAGACTGAACAGGGTCTTCAACATGTTCAATGACATTTAAAAAAAATATAAAATCAAATCGACGGGAAGTAGAGAACTCCTCTAAAAGCAATTCATGGCATTTTACATTTGAAACCCTATTTTTTAACAACGCCACATTTTTTTTCGAAGGCTCAATTACCTCTATATCTCGAAATATCTTATATAATTTTTCAGTAGAAGAACCGCTACCGCAACCTACTTCTAAAGCACTTTTACCTTCGGCACTATATCGCTTTATGATTTCGATCTCGCGATCTATCATCAGCTCGTCCATATAGTCACCTTTTTCATAGAAAGCACTAATTGTCTCTAGGTGCTCTATTTCTTTGTTACTCATCAAATCCTCCAATAGGATTTCTAAAGGCTATACGATATTTTTAACACCATTTTAAGCAAATAAAGTTAAATATTTTTACGGTAAGAATAAAATCCAATTCCTGATTTTTTTCCAAGCTTACCTGCGCGCACATACCTCTTTAACAAAATAGCGGGCCTATATTTTACATCCCCAGTCTCTTCCATCAGTGTCTCCAATATACTCAAACAAATATCCAAACCTATCAAATCAGCAAGCTCCAACGGCCCCATCGGGTGATTAGCTCCGAGCCGCATGCAATTATCAATAGTTTTAGCATCAGAAATGCCTTCCGACAATAAAAGTACAGCCTCATTAATCATCGGAAAAAGTAATCGATTAACAATAAAGCCGGGGGTTTCGGGAATAACTACGGGATGTTTGTTAATTTCACCTAATACATTTAAAGCAAACTCCAAAGCCATATCAGTAGTCAATTCACCCTTTATTACCTCAATCAATTTCATCGACATCGGTGGATTAAAAAAATGAATCCCTAAAAACCTACTCGGGTTTTCGGTAAAAGATGCAAGCTCGGTGATACTTAACATCGAGGTATTCGAAGCCAGCACCTTCGCGTTCCTAGCAACAACATCTATTTGCCTTAAAACTATAGCCTTAACTTCCTTGTCTTCCTTTATAGCTTCAACAATAAAGTCGCAACCCTCCATAACCGAGATATCATTTGTATAACTTATGAGCTCTATAACTTTTTTTATATTTTCTTTATTAATTAATCCAAGTTTTGATTGAATTGTTGCCAATCTAAAAATATCTCTTTCGTAACTTGGTTGCTCCTTATGATTCCAGATTACCGTAGCAATATCATGAGACGCAAAAAGTAATGCAAGTTGCATCCCCATATTTCCAGCACCTGCAATGCCAACAACATGACTTTTCATTCACGATACCTCTATTAAATCGTATTTGACATTCAAGCATTCTTTTATTATGTCAGTCGAATTGAACATTAATACATCAATAATAGACAACCAAGGCACAAACACGGAACCGAATTGTTGATATTCGAATGGCTTCGACTGAATAAATTTCAAATCAACGCCTCTTAGACGGAACATATATTTTGAATATAATTCGATTCCACCTATAGCATTTATGTACGTCTTCGCTCCGACATAATCGCACAACGCGAGAACTTTTTCCTGACTCTTAAGTGAATGATCAATATCTATTTCGGATGAAATTATGATTTCAGTACTAATACCCAAATAGGCGCAGGTTTTGACTATAGAGTTGTGTAGGAAGCGAAATAAGTTTTCATCCTTAAACGACACTATCTGCTCTACCAATTGAAGCGTTTCGGTAAAATATGGCGCTCCCCGATAAGCTCCACTGAGTTGATTTAGAAATTTGACGCGATTAAAATCGGCCGCCACCTCTCGCTTGCAAATATCAAGAGTATCCGAATCGGATTTTAAGGGCAGTGTAAGCATAACATCTCTGCCATTCTGCAAAATGCGATTACGATTAATCCACCCCCTCTTTGTATATTTTATATTGTCGTAAACGATGAATATATCAACAGCGCTAATCAACTGAAAATACCCAATATACGGAAAGAAATAGGGTTGCATAATTGCGACCCTCATCTAATACCCACTATCTTTATGAAAGATTGCAACGTGCACATCTTTATTGTGCCAAGATTATGCTCGATATTTCATCGACAATAGCCATATCCAGATCTGGATAGATCGGCAGACACAGAACTTTTCTAGCTGCATCTGTAGCGATGGGCAGATTTTCTTTATGCGCAGAACTCAAGCCTCTATACATAGGAAACTCAGATATCAACGGATAAAAATAACGACGGGGATGTATGCCAGCATCTTTTAATTTCTGATAAAGTTCATCTCGAGTAATAGGATAATTTATATCAACAAGAATAGGAAAATAGGAATAATTAGCTACTTTCTCTCCGGAATCACCCAAACACGTTATTCCTTTTACTCCCACCAATCTTTCCCTATAAGCAATATCAATCTTCTTTCGCGCACCAAGCGCTTGATTTATATAGTTCAACTGTAGCAATCCGAGTGCAGCATTGAACTCGCTCATTTTTCCGTTAATACCAGGAGCGACTACTGTTACCTCTCCAACGTGACCAAAGTTTTTAAGCTGATCTATTCTCACTTTAGTCTTGGCATCCGGGCAAACTATAGCTCCACCTTCAAAAGTATTGAAAACCTTTGTGGCATGGAAACTTAATACTGACAAATCTCCGTGATTTAACACACTACCATTGGCATCTTCCACGCCAAAAGCATGAGCAGCGTCATAAATCACTCTAAGACCATAGTTGTCAGCTATTTTTTGAATAGCATCGACATCGCAGGGATGACCATAACAATGTACAGGCATGATCGCTGCTGTGTGAGGGTTAATTGCCGCTTCAATTTTTGATGGGTCGAGATTTAGCGTATTTGGATCAATATCTACAAATACGGGCTTAATATCATTCCATAACAGCGAGTGGGAAGTAGCAACGAAGGAAAGCGGGGTAGTTATAACCTCCCCTCTAATTCTCAAAGCTTGTAAAGCAGTCACTAAAGCAATGGTTCCATTAGCAAATAAACTAATATAATTTACACCCAGAAATTCACAGAGCGCGTCTTCTAATTTTTGATGAAAAGGCCCACCATTAGTCAATATCTTATTATCCCAAATCTGTTGCAGATAGGGAATAAATTCCTCTAATGGCGGCAAAGATGGTTGCGTTACATAAATGTTTTTTTTATTCATACCTAAAATTTTCTATGGCATCTTATTTAAACGCCTAACAGAAATTTAACGAGTCTTCAAAGGCAAAACCATCAAAACACTTCATCAATGCCTGCTCAAATCTATCAGCGTTAAATTATTTTAAAAGCCAACCAATAATATTTTAAGTCACTGTACTTTCAAAAAGTTCATATAAAAACCATACCTAGCAGAAATTAAAATCTGTTTGCCTTTAAACGCAGAAAATATATACAACTCACCTATTCTAATACTTACGATCTACGGTATTCAACGATTAGCAGGCTTGAAAACATCCACATGAATATCGCTACTAAATAAACTGTTCCATAATCGATAGATACAATATCAAATGACTTTGACGCGGGAGCCACGATTTCTGTTGGCCTCATGCTCAAAATAATCAATTTTAGCTGGGAAATTGTTTCAACGACCTGACTATTGCATTCTTTCTTGTCTAAAATTTTCTCCCAATAAAGTATTTCACTTTTGACACTATTGAGTTCTTTGTTTAATTTTTGCTGATGATGATCGACAATTTTCTGAGCTAAAGCAGAAACTAAGCGTTCAGCATCGTCAACAGAATCCCAATGGACTAGTATCTTTATTGCTTTATTATTATCGATAGGATGCGTCCTAATTCTCTTTGAAAGGCCCGTAGGAGATACGTTATTAGCAGTCGCCACCGAAATTAAGGTTTCTGAGTTACGTAAATATTCGATGGATTCCGCCGCGCCAGCAATGGGCGTATTGTTATCAAATTGACCTAATTTAATTATAACTTGCGCCTCATATTTAACAGGCATTACTTCCAGTAAAATAAAGGCCATCAAAACCCACAATAGGAGATTTAAACCTATATATCTTTTATTTTGTATAAGCGCATCAACTAGGCTTTTAAATGTCATGAAAATTTCCTTAAAGATACTAAAACCGGGTAACTCATGATTATCAACATGAAAAGCAGACAAAATGGACGAATATATGCACCAAATGTCAATCCGGTTGATACATCCACGTAATGCTGCGAAAGAAAACTAAATTGATTGAACTCAATTATCGGACCAACCACAAAATCCAGAGGAATCAACAGCACAAACATGATTATCCTTCTATATTTATTAGCATAACTTCCAATTAAAATTGCACTTAAATATGGCAGTAACAAAATAACTGCATACCCACCTGGGGAATCAGTAGCGACCATCATAGAAAGCAAAACAACTACGCTTAATTGCTCCCAAGTAAAAAAATGAGCTTTTCGCGCCGATAAAAATAAAATAGACGCCGCAACAAAAAGAACAAACCACCTTAAAAAGTGTGCAGTCAAATAGAGGATTACCGGAATCCTGTCCTGATAGTAAAAGACAGCTTTCGACCATGAACTCAGCGAAGTTGTGTACCAAACTTTCTGAAAGAAATCCGAATTAACAGCGCCGGAAAAAGAAAACATATTTTCGAAAATTTGCCTATAGTTTCCATCTTCCAAGACAATCATACTTATTTGATTAATCAATAATGATGCAAAAAAACTTATCAGAAAGTATGTATATTCTCTTTTAAAAAACGGCACGAACCAGAGCACTATTAAATACTGCTTAATATTTATAGCCAACGCAAGAAATACTGCGCCTTTCCAATTGGCGCCAATAGCCTGAGAAAAAGCCAACAACATAAAAGCAACTATAATATAGTTACCTCTTTCTAACGCATAAAGCCCGGGAAATTGCATCAGCAACGCAAGAAATATAACAATCTCAACCGAAATATATTTTATACCCACCTGCTTTACGATTAATTTTGTACATACAAAAATCGCACAAAAATAAAACAAAAATAGCCAAGCGATAGAATATGGCGAGCAATCTCGTAACTCTGCCGGTAAAACAACGGAAGCACAATAATCCGGCACTAACATTTGCGCCAATGCAAATACGCTTATCGGATAAATTGATTGCCATATGTCATAACGCCCATCATTTAGACTCCAATAATTTGTATTATAGAAGTCCATAAATGTATCTAAAGGCGCAAAGAAAAATGGCGGCATTGCATAACCGCTGGATTCAAAATACTTGACAAAAAAGATCAGAAAAACCAACTCTGAAAAGATTATCCAGACAAACCACCAATGAATATTTTTATTTTTTACACAAACACTATCAGCTGAAGTCATTCAATATGCCATCCATACTAGATAGTAAATTTAAGATAACTTACTTTGCGCACCATTCTTTTTAAAAGAAAATCGGCGATGCAAGATATAACTGCTTATCACAGTAATAGATACTATAATTGCTTGGGCAATCAATGTATGTAGATTAAGTCTCTCGACCAAAAGAGGTAATGCTATTAAATTAAAACCAAAAGCACCAAGGTAAACCATATTAAACCTAAAAAATTCTTTCAACCACCGCCCTTTCACGCGAAACACATAAATCCTATAACCCAAATATGCATTAATCACCGATACAAAATGACTTATGATTAAAAGCCACACATAATGTAAATCATGGTGTAGGAAAAACCAAATAACTGCAAAAAAACCATACCCAAAAGCGGTATTGTACAAACCTACAAATAAATAACGAATTTTTTCGTTACCCCAAAAACGTTTAGTTATTGAACCCAACTTGCTTTCTCACGATAAAATTAGGGCGATTCTTCACTTCCTCGTATATCAAACCAATATATTCTGCAACAATACCCAACATAGTAAATAATATTCCGAACATCAAAAACATAACGGTCATAATGGTCCCATATCCAGCAAACGGCACACCCCAGAATATTGCTTTTACTATTGTCCATACTAACAGGATAAAAGACGCCGCAGATATGGTTATTCCTAATATAGTAATAAGCTTTAAAGGCACATAAGAATGGGCCAATATGCCTTTTAACGCCAGTTCGATAACCTTGAAAGTGTGAGCTCCCGATACGCCGGCAAAGCGTTCAGCTCGCTCATGCTCAATACCTATGGATTTGTAACCAACCCAGGCAAATAGTCCACGAATAAAACGGTTACGTTCGTGTATGGAATTGATGGTTTCGTATACTTTTCTATCGATCAGCCTGAAGTCACTAACATTTCTGGGAACCATGCCGTTGGTCAAACCGTTGGCCACCCAATAAAACAATTGCGAGTTAAAACGGCGAATTAAGCCCGTGCCATTACGTTTGGTAACAATACCGTAAACGTTTTCATATCCCTCTTCCCATTTTTTGATGAACTGAGTTATTAAATGTGGTGGATCTTGCAAATCCGCAGTCATGATCACGGCAGCATCACCAGACGCATAATTTAGTCCAGCGGTAATGCCGCCATCCATTCTAAAATTACGCGCCAGTTGCACAATTTTAAACCGCGGGTCTTTCTCATGTACCGCGCAGAGCTTTTCGTAGGTATTATCTTGAGAACCGTTCTCTACGATAATAGCTTCAAAATCGTAAGCGCTATTTTCCGCAAATACTGCTGTTAATTGTTTAGCCAATTCATCAACATTGTCCTGCTCGTTATAGGCAGGAATTACCACTGAGATTAGTTTTCTATTCATACTGGATATGTTTATTGCAAATATTGCGCTACTACGGAATATAGATTCTCATCCAAGTCCGGAGTCATTTGGTGCAAGGGATTTGATTGCATCGAACCTGTTTCCGTTACCCTACTGGTAATTTTGGGAAAATAGGTTTGTTCCGGATCTATCGGTACAACAAACCCAGCCGGTTCATCGCTTGCGAATAGGCGTTGGAATTCCGGGTCTTGCTCGAAATTGGCATCGAGTTTGATACAAGGCAGATTAAAGGCTTTAAATAAGGTTAGCCAATCCGGTAAACCCAATCCCGAGGACTGGTCGCAACCAATATAGGCACCATTAAAATAATTTCTTTGCGTCATGCGAATGGATGCATAGCCATTATCGTTAAAAATGAAAATTTTCAGATTTAACTTATTGACAGCAACCGTGCCCAACTCCTGTAAATTTTGGGCAAATCCACCATCGCCTTCCACTAGAACTGTCCTGCGCTGCGGATAGGCGAAAGCCGCGCCTATTGCTCCGCTCAAACCGTACCCCATCGATGCCAAGCCCTTGTTGGTAACAATGTGTTGGCCGCGCTGTTGGGCGAAGGTTTGCATCATCACGGTAAAGGCTCCACCGCTACTGCAAGGAATGACATTGTCCGTATCTCGGCAGTGTACCGACAAACGGCTGACAAAATCGTACGGCGATAAATAATGCTCTGCCGTGTTATTAATTGGCTCGATCAACGGCAATTGGGCTTTCACTTTTTGGCAAAAAGCCACCCATTCGGCATGATCGCCAAGGCTAGCTGCCGCCAATGCTTGTAACACTTGATTGGCATCGCCTTGCAAACCGCTATCGACGCGGGGATGGCCTTTGTTAAGCTCGGTTGGGTCGCATTCCACTTGCACTACTCTGCCGTTAGGTACGAACTCCTGCCAGTTAAACCCGGTTTGTTGCAGACCCAAACGGGTTCCCAGTGCGATCAGCAAATCGGCTTGTTGCATCAATAAATTGCTGTAACGTTGCCCCCAGGTATTGGGGCGGCCAAAATACAAGGGGTGATCCGCTGCCACCCTATCCGCGCCATTCCATGTGGTTGCCAAAGGAATACCCATGGGCTCCAAAGCCTCGTATATCTTTTCTACCGTCTGTCTGGCAACACCGGCTCCAATCAATAAAAACGGCCGTTTTGCCGTGCGAACATCGTCGATTAGGCGTTGGATTTCGGCTGAATGTATAGGTGGAATTGCTTGTTTTGCGGCTGAGGAAAATTCGCATAGTGGATCGTTTACGTCGACCGGCGCACCTTGAATATCCAACGGAATTTCAAGAAACACCGGACCTTTGCGGCCTGTAACCCCGGCGTCGATAATCCGGTTAAATGCCTCACAGGAAATCAAACTATCCATCAGCACCGATTTTAAGGTGATCGGCTTGACGATATCGACACCATCAATCTCCTGAATGCCGCGCTGCCGTAGTTGTTGCCGACAAAGATCGGCAGTCTTTACTTGCCCGCCAATCACCAACAATTCCCGGCTCTCCAAATAGGCACCCGCCACTGCGGTGACAATATTGGTTAAGCCGGGACCGGCGGTTACCAAAGCAAAGGCTTTGCCATCGGTGCTTATTTCATTGAAATATTCCGCTGCAATACCGGCTGCCACCTCATGTACCACGCTAACGCATTTGAAATGACGATTCACGCTGGCGAGAATATGCATGATATTGCCGCCCGCCACGTAGAAACAGTGGGTATATCCTCTTTCTTTTAACCAATCGGCCAATAGATCGCTATATTTTATGGTCTTGTTTTGCATTGCTTGTTTGCCAGCTTATTGACGGATACCAAAAAAGATTTCTATTTTTTCGGCAACGAATTCCAGCATCTCTGTGGTCAAGGCTGGATAAATACCGATCCAAAAAGTTTGCCGCATAATTCTATCGGTTACATCCAATGAGCCAGAAATTCGATATTGTCTGCCTTTCATATAGGGCTGACGGGTCAAGTTTCCGGCAAACAGCAAGCGGGAGCCGATTTTGTATTTATCCAGATATTTCAACAATTCCACGCGCTCGTGACCTGAGTCTTCCTTCAGCGTGATAGGAAACCCAAACCATGAGGGATCCGATCCCGGTGTGGCTTCCGGCAGAATCAAATACTGCTCGCAAGTAGCCAAGCGTTGCTTCAGGAATTTAAAATTACGTTTTCTGATTTCAATCAATTCCGGCGCACGCTCTAACTGCGCTAAGCCACATGCCGCCTGCATATCGGTAATTTTTAAGTTATACCCCAAGTGCGAATAGGTGTATTTGTGGTCGTAGCCAGCCGGCAAATCGCCTAACTGCCAACCGAAGCGCTTTTTACAGGTATTATCAACACCGGGGGCGCAGTAACAATCCCTTCCCCAATCCCGAAACGACTCGATGATAGTTTTCAGGCGGCGACTGCTGGTAAATACCGCGCCACCCTCGCCCATGGTGATGTGGTGAGCAGGGTAAAAACTGAGTGTACCAATATCGCCGAAGGTACCGACATTACGGCCCTTGTAGGTTGTGCCTAAGGCATCACAGCAATCTTCTATCAACCAGAGATTGTATTTTTTTGCGATTTCGACGACTTTATCCAGGTCAAACGGATTGCCCAGCGTGTGGGCAATCATAATTGCTTTGGTTTTAGGCGTGATGGCAGCCTCGATTTTACTGGGATCGATGTTGTAGGTAGGAATTTCCACATCGACAAATACCGGAACAAGGTCGTAAAGCAGAATGGGATTAACCGTTGTGGGAAAACCGGCCGCTACGGAAATGACTTCATCGCCTTTCTGTAAGGCACGATCACCCAGTTTTTCGGATGTCAAACAGGCAAAAGCCAGCAAATTCGCAGAGGAACCGGAATTGACCGTCAACGCGCTGCTAACCCCGATAAACTCTGCCAATTGCTTTTCAAACTGGTCGTTAAATCGTCCGGTAGTCAACCAACCGTCCAGCGAGGCTTCGACCATATAACTAAGTTCTTTAGCGCCGAGAATTTTACCCGAAGGCGGCACTACGGACTGTTCCGGAACGAAAGCTTTTTCGGCATAACGTTCGGCGGCGTATTGTTCAACCAAATCCAAAATCTGCGCTTTTAATGTATTTTCTGTCACTGTCTTATCTTTGTGTTCAATAAAATTAATGTTGATCAGCCGTCAAAAACTGCTCTAACTGCTCCGCGCAGACTTGCCGCATATCCTTGCCTTGTTGATAGGCCAGGTTCCAGTCGACAATCATCGCCAACGCTTGGGCCAGAGTCCAACGCGGTACCCAACCCAGAAGGGTCTTGGCTTTGGAGCAATCAAGCTTCAAATAGTGCGCTTCATGCGGCTGCTCACTACCATCGATTTGCCAACTTGCGCCATTGCCCCATAAATCTGCCAGTTTTTCCAATATCCACGATACGGGTTGCGCATCTGCTTCGCCAGGCCCGAAATTCCAGCCCTCCGCATATCGGCCACCTTGTTTATACAGTTGTTCTGCCAGCAGGACATAGCCGGTCACCGGCTCCAGTACATGCTGCCAGGGCCTGATGGCCGTAGGGTTACGAATCGTCACTGCCTCCCCAGCCATGAACGCCCTCATAATATCGGGGATTAAACGATCTTGAGCCCAATCCCCGCCGCCGATCACATTACCGGCACGCACCGACGCCACCGCCACACCGTGTTCAGCGTAGCGTTCGCTGGGAAAAAAGGAATTGCGATAGCTGGCAGTCACCAACTCTGAGCAGCCTTTGCTGTTGCTGTAAGGATCGAAGCCGCCCATCGGCTCGTTTTCACGGTAGCCCCACAACCATTCCTTGTTTTCATAGCATTTGTCGCTGGTGACTATCACGACTGACTTTACCGACGCAGTGTGCCTGACCGCCTCTAGTAAATTAACCGTACCCATCACATTGGTGGCATAGGTTTCCACCGGCTGTTGATAGGAATAACGAACAAGCGGTTGCGCGGCCAAATGAAACACAATCTCAGGTTGAAAACTTTGCATTTCCGCCATCACGCTGACTAAATCGCGAATATCGCCTTCAACATGCTGCAGTACCGAAGCCACATCAGCCACTTGGAATAAACTGGGCGCAGTAGGCGCCGGTAACGCATACCCTTTGATCTCCGCACCTAACCGGTGCAGATATAACGCCAACCAACCGCCTTTAAATCCGGTGTGCCCGGTTATAAAAACCCTTTTGCCTCGCCAAAAATCGCTATGCTCTACCATATTTTCCACGGTGCTTTTTGCTGTTGCCAAAGCTGTTCCAAATGCTGTTTATCTCTTAATGTGTCCATGGGTTGCCAGAAGCCTTTGTGGAAATAAGCGTGCAGCTGATTGCTGTTCGCCAGGCGCTCCATCGGTTCTTTTTCCCATAGCGTTTCGTCGCTATCGATTAAATCGAACACTGCCGGTGACAACACAAAAAAACCGCCGTTGATCCAGGCACCGTCGCCCTGCGGTTTCTCCTGAAAACTTTTGATGCGGCTACCCACCAATTCCAAGGCACCAAACCGGCCGGGCGGTTGCACGGCGGTCACTGTTGCGGCGTCATTGTGAGAATGATGAAAATCGATCAACGCATGAATGTCGACATCGCCGACCCCATCCCCGTAAGTAAAACAGAATGTTTCATCGCCGACATAATCGCGAACTCTTTTTAAGCGACCGCCCGTCATGGTTAACTCACCGGTGTCAACCAAGGTCACCTTCCATGGCTCCGCATATTTTTGATGCACCTGCATCTCGTTATGCTCCATATCGAAGGTCACATCCGACATATGTAAAAAGTAATTCGCAAAATACTCCTTAATAATATAGCCTTTATAACCCAAACATATTATAAATTCGTTAATTCCATAATGAGAATATAACTTCATTATATGCCATAAAATAGGCCTGCCGCCTATTTCAATCATCGGCTTAGGCTTCACCGAGGTTTCTTCATTAATACGAGTACCCAATCCACCCGCAAGAATAACCAACTTCATTAATATTTCCTCTTGGTTATAGACATAATCATCTACCCACTACATGTATTCAAATTACGAATATACTCGGCAGTTTCTAAAATCTGTCGATCCAGACCTGTTACGGGAAATTCGAACCCCTTTATAATGTCTTTAATAGGCTGCTCGTTTCCCAAATAGCTATCGGGTTCCCCATTTATCATATTCGGACGTTCAACTGTTAAGTCAGCAGCATTAAGGAGCTTGCATACTTTTTCAGCTAACTCACCCACTTCCACCGTTTCATCACCCACGGTGTCGAAACAGACGATGTTTTCGAAACGTTCCGAAAACATCAGGCGAATACAGATCAGCAGTAAATCCAGTATGTAAATATAAGACCGAAACACGGGCTTATTTGCCCGAATTAACACATTTTCTCGGGCTACGACATTCGCAATAATCGAGGACAAGGCATAAGCGCTTAGCTTATTGATATATGGCCCGCTTAGATTAAATATTCTCGGGATAAGAAGTTTTATATCGGATTTACTGCATATCTCTTGAAAGAGCAACTCATCTTCATATTTTAATCTACCGTAGAGATTTGCAGATTCATCTCTGTTGCTATCGTTTAAATAATCGTAGACTGCTCCGGACGACGACAATAGCACAGCTTTTACCTGTGATTGTTCCAATACCTGTGTCACCAAGCCCTGAATAGCTCTATTCAAACGAATATACTCATCGTCTGTATATCCGCCAACCTTATCCTTGGTTAAAAACGCAAAGTGAAACAAATAGAGAGTATGTTGCGTATGCCTATGGGTGATTTCCACCAAAGGTCTAACGGATACTGTACGGGCATCAGCCAATACTATCTGCTGTTCGCGCGACCCATAGGCCGATACCCGCAGGTTAAATTCATCGCCGTACAAAGCGGAAAACAATTCCAGAGTTGCCCGGCCTAACCAGCCGCTGGCACCGGTCACAGCAATATGGCTTTGTTTACTAAATAGGTTATCCAATATAAATGGATAATCAGCGCCAAACGCTTTTTTGAAATCAAAAGCCATTATTTGTAGCTCTGATTAATGACTGAACTAATCGCAGACTTCAAATTGATTATATTTGCCTCGGTTTTATCGATAAATAACCGCTCTAACGCTCCGGAACCATTCACACTGATAATAATAAAATGACTGGTGGAATGCTTTTTATCGGATATAAAACACTCAAAGACTTTTTCCACATCAATTCGCTGGATAATTTCCTTCAGCATCGGAATTTCATCCAATAAGCCAATGACATAATCTTTCAACTGTTGAGTATCCGCCGGAATGTGCTCCAGGCCACCGCTCACTTGGGCATAGTTAATAGCAATCAGCATACCTAACCCAACCGCTATGCCATGGCTCACTTCAAAATTGGAAGCACCTTCCAAAGCGTGCCCGAAGGTATGACCAAAATTCAGTAATAAACGCTCGGCCTTATCAAATTCATCAATTTCGATAAACCATTTTTTTGCTTTTAAACTTAATTCAATGACGTCCGCATACCCTTCTACATTCATATCCATTTGCGGATTTAACCGCATATACTCAGAAAAACACGAACTTCCTTTGGCATAGCAAATCTTCACGGCCTCGCACAATCCGGCGATTTTCTGTTCTGAGTTGAGGGTTTTTACTAAATTCGGATCAATTATAATGGTTTCCGGGGGATGGAAGTTTCCAACCAGATTTTTATAACGTCCAACATTGATAGATGATTTACCCCCAATACAAGAATCCACCATACCCAATAGAGTGGTGGGAATATAATCCCATTTGATACCGCGCATATAAATCGATGCACAAAAGGTGGCTATATCCTGCAGGCTACCGCCACCGACAGCCGTCAATTTAGCTTGCCTTGTTAAGGCTAAATCTCGCATTTTTACGATTATCTCGGGTACGGATGTCAAACTCTTGGTTTCTTCATTCGCCGGCACCGCAATAACCTTGGCATTCCCGGAAAAAGCCGTTTCAAAAAAGTTATCGCATAACACGGCGCTATTCTCATCTTGCCGTTGTACTTCGGCAAAAGCACCGTTTTCTATTACCACGCGATAATTTGCAATACTGGATTGAATATCAAACGATACGGACATGACTAAACCCTAAGTCTGCACTAATAAATTGACCTGTTATACCGGTATTTTCCGGAGAACACAGAAAATAAACCATATTGGCCACATCCTCCAACGTGGCTAGTCGGTTAAACTTCGTCGCATCGATTATCTTTTTCAGCTGTTCCGGCGCAAGATTTTGATGAGTCATTGGCGTATCCAATGCCCCCGGCAAAACCGCATTAATTAAATAGCCGTCACGGGCAAGATCGGTTGCAGCGGAAAGCACTAATCCATGCAACGCGGATTTAGTCATGCAATACGATAACTTGTCCTGTCTGGCGATATTTTGCCATATTGAACTAATCACGGCTAAACGCGCATTTTCGGCTAATATATTTTCATTTAATAAAATATTTAATGCTTTGACAATAAACAAGCAATTAGCTTTATATAGTTCAATATTTTTATCTGTATCAACATTATAAACACTATCGTTACAATTCATCCCTTGCGCCCAACACACGGCATTGAATTGCCCTGCTGCTTTAAGCGCGGATAAATTCAAATTGTCATCGAATGGGTCAAATAAAATATGCTCAGGAAGCGCGCTTTGCTTTCTGGACGCTATAACGACCTGCCATCCCTTGGTATCGAATAATTGGCAAACATGTGCACCTATTGTACCGGTACCGCCGAAGACCAGAATTTTTTGCATTGCTTCGACCGAATTAATTGCTATCTCTTAATACGTTCCAACGTCCCTCAAGCATCGCTATTCGAGACAGATCTTCCTTGGCAATAATGTCGTAATAATCGCGTTTATTCTGTAACCAAAGTAACTCAAAATGCACAGCGTTTAACAAGCCCTTTTCAATATCCGGCTTGTCTAACGAATGACCGGAAAATATGACTTTTCTGGTTTCAAATCGGGTAAGGTGAACCTGATTAATTTCTTTTAATGCGGGTAATGCATCAATGGAAACACCGCCGCCCACTACAAAATCCAAACCTTTTTCTTTACACTCTTTGGCAGTGGCAATGCAACATTCCGTTACTTGCGGCTGATTAATGGCATCTCTCGAATAACCTCGTGACAAGGAAAAATCTACACGGCCAAACACCATGCCATCGACACCGTTATCTTGCCTAGCTTGATCGGCCAAGCTTTGCACCACTTGAAACGCTTGTTCGGTTTCAATATTGAATAAAAAATCAGTATCTTGCTGCTCGTCTTCCGTGAATACTTTGTTCTTCGCGTCTATATACTTAGACAGCGCGTAAGTGCTTTCAATCATCGGCGCGATGATATGATCCACACCAATTAACTTACTCTCTAATAAATCCCGCATTGCTTCGCAACCGCCAATCTTCAAACCCACTTTCAGGTCAGCTCTGCGCACTATCTCAATCAGCCTCAACAGCTCGTCCGTTCTAGTACCTTCCGCTTCAAACTCGGCTTTAATGCCTTCGTATCCATACTCCTGCTTTCCCTTCTTTAAAAGGTCGAGCATTGAGCGTTCTCTTTTATTCATATAACTTCCTCTTTTATTGAAATCAAACCAAGCGGCAGCGATAAACTGCATGCTGCAGTGCCAGCCCGGCGGATATAAACATGTTAAATGTTAGGCTAACAGGCATCCTTGAACGTTGCGCCCAGCAAATCCTTGCTCGAAAGTTGCGGCACGCCCTCAAATGGCCAGGCGATTTTCAAATCTGCATCATTCCAGGTAATGCAACGCTCATATTCGGGCGCATAATAATCAGTGGTTTTATATAAAAACTCGGCTGTTTCGGACAACGTTAAAAAGCCATGCGCAAATCCCTCCGGTATCCACATTTGCTGTCGATTTTCCACAGAAAGTATCTCGCCGACCCACTTTCCGAATGTAGGGGAATTCTTACGAATGTCCACCGCCACATCGAACACCTCTCCCTGGACCACCCTCACCAACTTGCCTTGCGCCTTAGGCGGCAATTGGTAATGTAATCCGCGCAACACTCCTTTTTGAGATTTGGAGTGGTTGTCCTGAACAAAATTGACACTTAATCCTGTCAGCTCCTGAAAAATTTTTTGGTTGAAGCTTTCAAAGAAAAAACCACGTTCGTCACCGAATACTTTTGGTGAAAATAAAACGACATCGGGTATAGCAAGTCTAGTTGCTTGCATTAAAACACCTGCTTATTCAATAGGCCCAGTAAATACTGGCCGTAGCCATTTTTCGCCAATGGCTTGGCCAATTTTTCGATTTGCTCATCGCCAACCCAGCCGCTACGCCAGGCGATTTCTTCCGGACAGGCGATTTTCAAACCCTGCCGGGTTTCGATGGTTTCGATGAAATTGCTGGCCTCGATCAAACTGGCATGAGTACCCGTATCCAACCAAGCATAGCCGCGACCCATGATTTCGACGCTAAGCTGATTTAGGTCCAGATACATTTTATTGACGTCGGTAATCTCCAGCTCGCCGCGCGGCGACGGCTGTAAATTGGCGGCTATATCGACGACTTGATTGTCGTAAAAGTACAAACCGGTGACTGCATAATTACTTTTTGGCTGCGTCGGTTTTTCCTCTAGCGAAGTTGCCCTACCCTGAGCATCAAAGCTGACGACACCGTAGCGCTCCGGGTCATTGACATGATAGGCAAAAACCGTTGCCCCTGAGGATTGATCGGTCGCGCGTTCCAATTGAACGTGTAAATCGTGGCCGTAAAAAATGTTGTCACCCAATACCAATGCACTGGGTTGCGAACCGACAAAATCCCTGCCGATGATAAAAGCTTGCGCCAACCCGTCGGGACTGGGTTGTACGGCATATTGCAGATTAATCCCCCAATCGCTGCCGTCACCCAATAAATGCTGAAACAAAGGGGTGTCTTGCGGCGTGGAAATGATCAAAATATCGCGAATTCCGGCCAGCATTAGCGTGCTGAGCGGGTAATAAATCATCGGCTTGTCGTAAATCGGCAGCAATTGTTTGGAAACCGCTTTGGTTACCGGATACAGCCGGGTGCCGGATCCTCCGGCCAGGATGATGCCTTTGCGCTGGTTCATAGTCACTTCCCGTAGAGTTCAGACAACATTCGCTCGACACCCTTTTGCCAAGCCGGCAGTTGTAAATCAAACACGCTTTGCAACTTTTCAGTATTCATACGTGAGTTTAATGGCCGCTGCGCCGGCGTTTGGTAAGCGCTGGTGGGAATTGCCGTAACCGATTGTTTGTCGGTTTTCAGCGCCAGCCCGGCTTGACGGGCATAATCAAGCACCAAATGTGCGTAATCGTACCAACTGGTTTCGCCGCTAGCGGTAAGATGATAAACACCAGCCACTTCAGGTGTTTTCAAGGCATGACGAATAGCGTGGGCACTCACATCCGCCAGCAATTCGGCGCCGGTTGGCGTACCGATTTGATCGTTAATCACCGACAGCTGTTGCCGTTCTTGCGCCAGGCGCAACATAGTTTTGGCAAAGTTATTACCTCTGGCTGCGTAAACCCAACTGGTCCGAAAAATCAAATGCCGGCAATCGCTGGCTTGAATGGCACGTTCCCCAGCCAATTTGCTTTGCCCATAGACATTCAACGGCCCAACCTGATCATCTTCCCGCCAGGGTTTATCACCGCTGCCGTCGAATACGTAATCCGTCGAATAGTGCAGCAACCAGGCATCGATACGTTTGGCTTCTGCCGCCAAAACTCCCGGCACCACCGCATTGATCGTATTCGCCAAGTCGCTTTCCGACTCGGCCTTATCCACTGCGGTATAGGCAGCAGCATTGACGATGACATCGGGACGCAGCGCGCGAACCGTTTCGGCAATCCCGTTGGGGTTGCTTAAATCGCCGCAATAATGTTGGTCGAATCTGTCAAGCGCAAGCAATTCGCCCAAAGGCGCCAAACTGCGTTGCAACTCCCAACCCAGCTGGCCATTTTTACCGAACAATAAAACTTTCATTCACTCAACCATGCAAAGCATTGATCACGCAGTGCGCCCTGCATAGTTTTTATCGAGCCAGGACTGGTAGTCACCGGACAACACATTGCTAACCCAGGCTTGGTTATCCAAATACCACTGCACGGTTTTGCGAATGCCTGTCTCAAAGGTTTCCGCCGGTTTCCAGCCTAGCTCCCGTTCCAACTTGCCGGCATCGATGGCATAACGTCTGTCGTGCCCAGGCCGGTCGGTGACATAGGTAATCTGTTCGGCATAGGATTTGCCGTCGCTACGCGGCTGCAGCTCATCCAGAATACTGCATAGCGTGTTGACTACATCCAGATTGGCTTTTTCGTTCCAACCGCCGACGTTATAAACCTCGCCAAGCTTGCCGGCTTCCAGCACCCGGCGAATCGCGCTGCAATGATCCTTCACAAACAGCCAATCGCGTATCTGTTGACCGTCGCCATAAATCGGCAACGCTTTGCCGGACAAGGCGTTTTGAATGCACAGCGGGATGAGTTTTTCCGGGAAATGATAAGGACCGTAATTGTTGGAGCAATTGGTAGTCAATACAGGCAAACCGTAAGTATGGTGATAAGCACGCACCAAATGGTCGCTGGCGGCTTTACTGGCTGAATAAGGACTATTGGGTTGATACTGGTGGGTTTCGGCGAACGGCGCATCGGTCTTTTCCAAAGAACCGTACACCTCGTCTGTAGACACGTGCAGTAACCGGAAAGCCTGCTTGGCCGGCTGTTCCAAGTTGTTCCAGTATTGCCGTACCGCTTCCAACAAACGGAAACTGCCGACGATATTGGTTTGAATAAAATCTTCCGGTCCGTGGATGGAACGATCAACATGTGATTCGGCAGCAAAATTGATCACGGCCCGAATCCGGTACTTTTGCAGTAAACTCAGCAGCAAATCGTAATCCGCAATGTCACCTTGAACAAATACATGCCTGTCATCGTCATGTAGCGAAGCCAAATTCTGTAAGTTACCCGCATAGGTCAATTTATCCAAATTGACGAGCAATTCGTCGCTTTGCGCCAACCAATCCAATACAAAATTGCTGCCGATAAACCCGGCCCCACCGGTGACTAAAATACTCATTTTTAAAGTTTTCTTATTTTTTCTAACCGTCTGCCCGACGAAAAACGCTATTATTATCGGGGCCATTGTACCTTAGTACCATCCTTCAGTGTCTAATGATTCTGCAATCCTTAAGGCAAAAAAAGTTTAAACCTCGCCCCACCCAAACGACTTTCGTTGTCGATCCGCACAAATCCGTTTTTCCCGGCATTTTTGTGCAGGCCGGCCATTACCGACACAAAATACAAACCCAGGCCGGTATTTCCCGACACCCAGTCCAATTCGGCCGTATCGTTTAAGTCCGCGGTTAAAAAATGAGGCGGATAACCCGCACCGTCGTCTTCGATGGCGATGGTTAGATAGCCATCCTCCTCAGTCACGGCAATCAAAACGGTTTTGTGGGTATAGCGCAAAGCATTATTCAAGACAGCTGCCAGCGCATTGCTGATGATGGGATAGTCGCAATAGCAAATCACATCAGCACCGCAATCCACTTGCAGATCGATATTGTGCAATCCGCTCAAGCGCGCCTGCTGATGAATCGCTTCATAGATGATATCGATTACCGAGCATTCCTCGAGATCCAAACTAAATTTTTGCGAATCGACCTTATACATCACCAGCAATTGCATCAGACTGTGATTAATGCGAGCCGCTTCGAATTCCAACTGATTTAACTCAGCGGATGGGCCGTCTTGTTTGGCAGCAGTTTGCCTAACCAGCTCCAGCAAGGTACCCAATGAGTTTTTTATATCGTGAACGGTTGACGCGAGAACAGTCGGAAACAAATCGTTGTTTTTAGGATGGGTTTGCATGGTTTTAAGCCTTGACCGCTTGAGACTGCCGCAATTTTGCATACTCCATTTGTAATATCCCCAGCTTATGTGGATCAACGCCAATTTGCTTGGCTTTAATAAATAAAGCTCTGATGCGCTGATTTTTTTCTTCGCAAAACTCATTAACCTTCAAATCATGAATCATGATCTTCAACATATTCACGATGATGGTTTTATTATCCGGCATAGTCAGAATGGCCTGTTCGAACAAATCCAATGCTTCGGAAAACTTACCCTGTTTATAAAGCGCCACCCCTTTGTTGTTAGTCGCAATCAAAGCCTGCTTGGTTTTTTGAATCAGAATTTCCGAGTGATTATCCATGCCAATGCCGCTTTGCATGCGGCGTAAATCGTTCAAAAATTGTTCGTCGTCGATATGTGCATGAATCAGATCGTAAAGTATTTCTTCGGCTTTATCGTGTTCATCGCTGAGGAAGCAGGTTTTCACTACTTCCAACTGCAAGTCCCTGGGCGCTTTATTACCCAAGCGGCCGCATATATCCACCGCCTTTAGCAACGCTTTCTGCGACAACTCGTCGTTACCCAGCGTTTTATACACATCCGCCTCCACAGTCGAGGCGCGTAATTCCGCCTCGGGATGATTGGCATATTCTTTGCGCATTTCCTCCAGCGTTTTTAATGCCTCGTCCGCGGCATTGGTTTTGGCATAAAGCTTGGCCAATCCGGCAAAATCACTGCAGGAACGATGCACGGAATGCTTGCCCAGCTTCACCACCGACTTATAGGCCTTCTCGGCGGTTTCCAGATTGCCGTTCCGGTCCGCCGCTTCGGCCAGTTTTTTTTGCCTGAGTATCGATTGCGGCGACAATTGCAAAGCCTGCTGCAACACACTTTCGACGTCGCTGTACTGATCCAATGCTTCGTAGGCCTTGCCCAGCCAGTCGTAACACTCCATCAACATCGGATTATCAGCCACCAGGCTCTGAAAACCGGCAATCGCTTGTTCGATGTTATTGTTTTGAAAATCGATCACGCCCAAACCCAATCGGGCCCAGGGCAGTTCTCTATGCTCCAGAACTTCATGATATATCTGCCTGGCCTTATCGAAATCACCCGCGGAAATCGCCAGCTCGGCACGCATTTTCAGCAAATGCAAATGCATTTTCTTGTCCCCGGACAGCAATAGTGCATCGCATAACTGAATGGCTTTAGACAAATCGCCAGCGGCTAACGCCTTGTCGACACTGGCCATAAATTCCTTGCGGGCAAAATTCCGTGTCAGCCGACTCATTAGTTGCTGCGCGTTAAAGGGCTTGGTCAGATATTCATCGGGCTTGCTGTCCATAACCCCCAACACCGCACTGGTCGTCTGCTCGGCGCTGATCAATACAAACACGCAGCGATAATCGATTAAATTCCGGTGTCTGGCTTCCTCCAGCACCTGCTGCCCGTTCTTACCCACACCCAGGTTGTAATCGCACAACACAATATCGAAACTGCTTTTACTCATGGCATTGATCGCGGCTATGCCATTATCCGCTTCGACAACAGTGACGGCTTGCAAGCTATAAAGCATGTCGCGCATCGCTTTCCGAAACACGGGATTGTCCTCGACAATCAGGATACTTTTGCCGGCTAAACTAAAACTCATGGCAGAAAGGCTAATAAAACGCTCAAGAAATCGGCTCCATAAAATCCACGTAGCGGGCGGACTTGAAAAATAAAATTATCATCCCCAACTCGCCCGAGTCCACTTTACAACCAAATGAGTATAGACATGACTGTTGAAGCAAACAAACAAACCCTTGGTTTTCAAACCGAAGTAAAACATTTGCTGCACTTGATGATTCACTCCTTGTATAGCAACAAGGAAATCTTTTTGCGCGAGCTGATCTCCAACGGTTCCGACGCCGCGGACAAATTGCGCTTCGAAGCCCTGGCCAACGACAGCCTGTACGAAGGCGACAGCGAACTGAAAATCCGCGTCGATTTCGACGAAGCCAAAAAGACCATCACCATCACCGATAACGGCATCGGTATGACCCGCGAAGAAGTGCAGGACCACATCGGCACCATCGCCAAATCCGGCACCAAAGCCTTCTTCGAAAGGCTGACCGGCGATCAGGCCAAGGATAGCGAACTGATTGGCCAATTCGGCGTGGGCTTTTATTCATCGTTCATCGTCGCCGACAAAGTCACCTTGACCACCCGCAAAGCCGGCGCGCCAGCCAGCGACGGCGTGCGCTGGGAATCCGACGGTCTGGGCGAATACAGCATCGAATCTGTCGACAAAGCCGGCCGAGGCACCGAAATCGTCTTGCATTTAAAAGAAGGCGAAGACGAATTTTTAAGCGCCTGGAAACTGCGTTCGATCATCAAAAAATACTCCGACCACATCTCCCTGCCGATCATCATGAGCAAGGAAATCCCGGCAGAGAAAGACGACGAAGGCAACGAGACCTCGCCAGCCCGCGTCGAAGACGAAACCGTCAACAGCGCCTCGGCCTTGTGGACCAAGTCTAAAGACGACATCACTGAAGAACAGTACAACGAGTTCTACAAACACGTCGGCCACGACTTCCAAGATCCATTGGCTCACGTCCACAGCAAGGTGGAAGGCACCAACGAATACACCTTGTTGCTTTACGTACCGGGCCGCGCGCCGTTCGATTTGTGGGACCGCGACGCCAAACACGGCGTCAAGCTGTACATCAAGAAAGTCTTCATCACCGACGATGCAGAGCAATTGATGCCGCGCTACCTGCGCTTTGTTCGCGGCGTGATCGACACCGACAGCTTGCCGCTGAACGTCTCGCGCGAAATCCTGCAACAAAGCAAGCAGATCAGCACCATCAAAGGCGGCGCCGTTAAAAAGGTCTTGGGATTGTTGGAAGACCTGGCCGAAAACGACGCGGAGAAATACCAAAAATTCTGGGAGCAATTCGGTAACGTCATCAAAGAAGGCCCGATTGAAGACCACAAAAACAAGGACCGCGTTGCCGGCCTGTTGCGCTTCTCATCGACCCATACCGACGACAAAACCCAGAACGTGTCGCTGGCCGACTACGTCAGCCGGATGAAGGAAGGACAAGAGAAAATCTACTTCATCACCGCCGACAGCTTCGCCGCCGCCAAAAGCAGCCCGCACCTGGAAGTGTTCCGTAAAAAAGGCATCGAAGTATTATTGCTGACCGACCGTATCGACGAATGGCTGGTCTCCAGCCTGACCGAATTCGACGGCAAGCACATGCAATCCATTGCCAAAGGCGAGCTGGACCTGGACAAATTCGATACCGAAGAAGAGAAAAAACACCAGGAAGAAGTCAGCAAGGACTTCGAATCGGTGGTTAAACAACTCAAAGAGGTCCTGGCCGACAAAGTCAGCGAAGTCAAAATCAGCCACCGTCTGACCGACTCCCCTGCTTGCCTGGTCACCGGCGCTTACGACATGAGTCTGCACATGGAGCGGATCATGAAGGAAGCCGGCCACGCCGGCGGCATGTTCGGCATGGGCGGTAACAGCAAACCCATCTTCGAAATCAACCCGGATCACGCCATCGTCCAAGCCCTGAAAAACGAGCAAGACGATACACGGTTTGCGGACATCAGCCACATTTTGTTCGACCAGGCCATCCTCAGCGAAGGCGGCCAGTTGGACGATCCGGCGGCGTTTGTGCATAAGTTGAATGGGTTGTTGCAGGGGTTGTTGAAATAAGCTGTTTGATTTGAGAAAGGCCGGGGAACCGGCCTTTTTTGTTGGTTAGCAGCACTGATAAGACAACTCTGTATATTCGCTAGTATGGGACGATATACAAGAATTGTTTGATTCTTTTTTAGCACAAAAAAGCGAAGTTACAATTCAATATGACTGACATCTATCACTATCCACCGGAAGTTCTCAATCTATTAGTCGATACTATTCCGCTTCTCTGTCGATCTAAAAATGACATTCTTGTGTTTTTTCGTGGTGCAGGCGTGCCCGATGGGGAATTGTCTGATCTATCCCGCCGATTGCAAACAAATCGCGAAAGTTTAAATAAATACGAAATAACGCGAACGGTGATACAGCGGGTCAATGAAAAAGGTGATTCCCGACTGAAAGCTCGCCGCGAAATCGTAAAGCGCGTTGTTGAATTCGAAGATTTCTCCACATGCTGGCCAAATGATCAACTTAAGGCAAAAGGGTTGGTAGGAGAACTCAGACGAGTTGTAAATGTTAAAGATTCTTTCACCCGCATGGCAAAGGAAAGGGAGCGGGAAAAACAACTTTACACTGAAATCCGGCAGCAAGAGATTGAAGCTAAGAAGAAAAAAAGCGGTGCTATCGAACAGGTCAAAAATGATTTATACGCTCTTTTTCCGATGGAAAACGAGCCTCAAAAACGAGGAAAGCACCTTGAGAAAGTTTTGAATTCTTTCTTTCAAGCCTATGACATCCTCATTCGAGAAGATTTTCGGCGCGTTGATCCAGAAGGAGCTGGAATACTTGAGCAGATTGATGGCGTCATAGAATTCAACGGACACATATACCTCATTGAAATGA
This sequence comes from Methylomonas defluvii, assembly GCF_033949435.1. Classification (NCBI taxonomy): domain Bacteria; kingdom Pseudomonadati; phylum Pseudomonadota; class Gammaproteobacteria; order Methylococcales; family Methylococcaceae; genus Methylomonas; species Methylomonas defluvii. The sequence goes on from NZ_JAXARY010000012.1 coordinate 91,399, forward strand.
AGTGGGTTAAAGAGCCAATCGGGGTTGACAAGCTCGCACAACACCTCGTTAGAATTTATGGGCGGCATGATGCCAGAGGATTATTCATCGCATCTAATGGCTACTCAGACACGGCGATCTCAAGTTGTCGGGAAGCATTGGCGCAAAAAACGATAGCGCTAATTTCTCTCCACGAAATTGTTCGATTGCTTGAACAGCAGAATGATCTTATCGAGTTTCTGAAAAGGAAAGTCGAGGCAGCTACTGTTGATAAGAATCCTTATTTTGAAATTTTGAATTGAGCCTGTAGATACCGTCATTAAAACAAGCAAGTAGCCTCGATGCAATCGAGGTTTCGAAGGCCATTTTCCTCGTTCCCACACGCCGCGTGGTAATGCAGGGCTTGGCCGCGCTGCGGCACAAATTCACCGCAGCGCGGTACATCTGAGTTCCCACGTGACACATGGGAACTAGCAAGTAGTAAGTAGCCTCGATGCAATCGAGGATTCGAAGGCCAATCCCCTACCGTTTGTCGACGTTGCCCTGATGATCTGATGGCCAATTTTCCCAATTTCCGTCGTAGGCTTGATAACCGGATGGTCGTCGCCCTCGATTCCGCTGGCGCTCCATCGAGGCTACGCTTGACTCGTGTCAAACTGATTTTCCTCGTTCCCACGCGCCGCGTGGTAATGCAGGGCTTGGCCGCGCTGCGGCACAAATGCACCGCAGCGCGGCACATCTGAGTTCCCACGTGACACGTGGGAACTAGAGCAATGGGGCTCGGATATGGCCGGAAAATTTGATACGTTCGATGGTGGTGAATAAACCCAAAGGTACGCGGTGCGTACCCTACTTTGCTCTAAATATCTCAAAACGAAAGGCCTGTCGACAGAGATATGTATTCCCAAATTTCATAGGTTTTGGCTCCTAAAATTCAGTAACTGTCCAAAATCAAATTTATGCGATCCCTTTGCTAATTCTCGGATGGTTTTCTCCCGTATGCCGCGCCGAGCACCGGAGCTTTCGTTGGGATCAGCCCGAAGGGGTGCGGCAGGGATGCCGCACGTTGACGAAGGGGCAGGAAGCCCCTTTCGTCAACCCCCGGCGAAAGCTTCGGCGCGCAGGATCAAAGCGGCATCCGGGTGGCCTTTTCTTTGGACACTTTCTTTTGACCAAACAAAAGAAAGTGTCGCGGTTGTCGGTCCGCGAACCGACTTCAAAACCAGCCGTCACGACAGCGACACAAGCAACATCAAAGCTACCGAATAAAAACACAATCCCCTATAATCGAACTTACTCAAAATTAACCACCCCAACCATGCCAAGCCCCTTCCAGCGTATCGGTATCATCGGCAAATGCGGCGATCCCGGTATTGCCGTGACGCTGAACGAACTTTTCCGTTACCTAAAAACCCGTGGTCACGACATTGTCGTAGACAGCCAAAGCGCGGAGTTAATAGCCGGTGAAAATATAAATGGCGTGCATATCGAGCGCCTGCCGGAATTGTGCGACTTGATTATCGCCGTGGGCGGCGACGGCACATTTCTGGCCGCAGCCCGCGCCGCCGCTGATTTTGAAACGCCACTGCTGGGCGTTAATCTGGGTAGGCTGGGTTTTTTAGTGGATATTTCGCCGGAGCAGTTGTCCAGCCGCCTGGATAAGATTTTGGCGGGAGAGTTCAAGACAGAGCAGCGCCAGATGCTCAGCACCCATATCATCCGCGATCACGAAATCATCCACCAGCAAACGGCCGTCAATGAGGTGGTAGTGCATCGCTGGGTAACGCCGAGCATGATAGAAATCGTCACCAGCATTGACGGTGTTTATTTGAATACCCAGCGCTCGGACGGCCTGATCGTCGCCACGCCGACCGGCTCTACCGCTTATTCGCTATCGGCCGGTGGACCTATTCTGCATCCGGCTTTGAATGCGCTGGTATTGGTGCCGTTGAACCCGCATACCCTGTCCAATCGTCCCATCGTCATCGACGACAACGTGGTCATCGACATCCGTTTCAGCCAGACCAAACAGATCAATGCCCTAGTAACTTGCGACCACATGGAGATTCCGGACGTGCGGATCAACGACAAAATCGTCATCAAAAAAGCCGCCAAACCGATTAAAATTTTGCATCCCGCGGATCACGATTTTTTCCATACCCTAAGAAGCAAACTCAACTGGAGCGGCTACCCCGCCTAAGGCTATGCTGTTAAACCTGAATATTATCGACCTAGCCGTCGTCGACGCGCTGGACCTTGATCTGGATCCCGGCATGTCGGTGCTGACCGGCGAAACCGGCGCCGGCAAATCGATTCTACTGACTGCTTTAGGATTAGCTTTGGGCGACCGCGCCGATTCCGGCTACGTGCGGCCGGGCAGTAAGCGTGCCGAAGTGAATATCGAATTCGATTTAGGCAAGGCGCCGCTGGTCAAGCAATGGCTGATCGATAACGAACTGGACGACGACGGCCAGTGCATGATTCGCCGCACCATCAGCGACGACGGCCGTTCCAAGGCTTATATCAACAACCGCCCGGTGAACCTGCAAACCCTGCAAGGCTTGAGTCGGCAATTGGTGGAAATCCACGGCCAACACGCCCATTTGACCTTGCTGGACAGCGAAGAACAGCGCCGGCTGCTGGACGGTTTTGCCGGCAACCAAACCTTGCTGGACGATCTGAATTCCTGTTACCAAAGCTGGAAGCAAGCACATAAGCAACTGCAGCAATTGTTAAAAGCCGGCAGCGACCAAGCCGAGCGCGAGGAATTGCTACGTTATCAACTGGAAGAATTGCAGCAACTGGATTTGGAAAACTTCGATTACCAAGCGCTGGCCGACGAACATCACAAGTTGGCCAACCTCGGCAAAATCCTCGGCGTCGGCCAACAGCAACTGGATATTTTGTACGACAACGATCAACAATCGGTGGCCGACATGCTGGGCCACGTGATTCATGCCATCAACGAACTGGCGCAATATGCCGGCGAGTTGAACAGTGTTGCCGAGTTATTGAGCGACGCCGAAATCCAGATCGGCGAAGCCACCCAGCAATTGCGCCGCTTCCTGGAAAATCAGGAAGCCGATCCGCAACAACTGACTTGGCTGGAAAACCAGATCGGCGTGATTCAATCGCTGAGCCGCAAGCATAAAATCCAGCCGGAAGAATTGCCGGAATTGGCCGCGCGCTTTGCGACAGAACTGGATAACCTCAGCCACAGCAGCGAGCGCATTGAAAGCTTGAATGCCGATTGCGAGCGACTGTTAAGCCAGTACCGCAAATTGGCCGGCGAGCTATCCGCCAGTCGCCGCCAATCCGGCACGGAGTTGCAGCAACGTATTTCCGACGCCATCAAGGAACTGGGCATGCCGCACGGCGAGTTTATCGTTAACCTGCGCACGCCGGAGGATGCCGAACCGCAACGCAACGGAGTGGACAGCATTGAGTTTTTAGTGAGCACCAACCCCGGTCTGCCGGCCAAGCCGTTGGCAAAAGTGGCATCCGGCGGCGAGTTATCGCGGATTAGTTTGGCGATCCAGGTCACCACTAGCACCGATAAAACCACGCCGACCATGATTTTCGATGAAGTCGATTCCGGTATCGGTGGCGGCATCGCTGAGATCGTCGGCCAAAAGCTCCGGCGTTTGAGCAAGAACCGGCAGGTCTTATGCGTCACCCACTTGCCGCAAGTTGCCTCGCAAGCACATCAGCATTTATTCGTCGCCAAGAATCAAAAAGCGGCGGTGACATCGTCCACGGTTCGCCGTTTGAGCGACGACGAGCGCGTGCATGAAGTCGCGCGCATGCTGGGCGGCGTAACGATTACCGAAAACACCTTGGCGCATGCGCGGGAGATGTTGGTATCGGGCGGCTTGGCGTCCGATTAACGGTCCCTCACTTCCACGACAAACTCAATACTCCCACCATCACCAACGCCGCCCCGCCTATCTGCGCGGGCGTCAATTCTTCGCCCAACACATAACTGGCCATAAACAAGGTTGCCACCGGCCCCAGCGAGCCGATCAACGAGGTGTGGCTGGAACCTATCATCTTGATCGCTGCCGACAGCATGAACACCGGCAGCACCGTCGAGAATATCGCCATCAGCAAGCTCAATTGATATACCCGCATCGGCAGCAGCAAAGCCTGCGGCGGATGGGTGAGTAAAAATTGCAGCAGCGTTGCCGCGCAAGCCACCAGCATCGCGTAAGCGGTAAAGCGTGAAGCACCGATGCGGGCCACCGTTTCGCCGGTGCCGATCAGATAAGCCGAGTAAGTCAAGGTGCTGGCAAACACGAAGCCGGCTCCCAGCAAAAGATGTTCAGACTGAATATTGATTTCGTCGAAAAACACCACGCCGATGCCGGCGTAACTGAGCACCAGCGCCACGACTTCCTTGCGGCCAAACGGTTTGCCCAACAGCAAAGCCGACAGCACGACGACCATGGTCGGATACAGGAACAGAATCAAGCGTTCCAGCCCGGCGGAGATATATTGCAAGCCGATAAAATCAAACAAACTGGACAGGTAATAACCCAAAAAGCCCAATATCAAGAGAGCCAGATAATCTCGCCGGTTTAATGGCCTCAGATCCTTTTGGCCGGCATGCCGCCAGGCGACAATCAAAAAAAACGGCGAGGAAAACAGCATGCGTAAGGCCAATAGCGTCACCGCATCCACCGGCTGGTAATACGCCAGTTTGACCAAAATGGCTTTGCCGGAAAAACCGATAGCCGCCAGGGTGGCCAGGGCAAAGCCGAATAAACGGTCGCGGTTGAATGCTGCGGTGGATTTAGTTGTTGCCATTGGGCCTCCTGAGTGATGCGGGCCTTAGGCGAGTGTCGAAGCAACTGCGGCAAGACCCGCGGTTGCTTGATTGTTTAGAAAAACGCAAACACCACGGCGGTAGGCGATGCCCACAGCCATAGATGTCTGTTTTTTGTATTGATAGGATTACTCATAGGTCGGACTATATAAGCACGCTGATACCGGTGTCAATCGCAGCTGAACAAGACTATCGCTTAAACTGACTCACCAACTCATTCAATTGCGCGGCCAATTTCACCAATTCGTTACTAGCGGCATTGGTTTGCGCGGCATCCTGCGCGGTGCGTTCGGTCAGTTGGCCGATATTGGCAATACTTTGCCCCACGTGCTGCGCAACGCGGCTTTGATTATCGGCCGCTTGCGACATCCGCGAGTTCAATTCGCGGATCTGCGTCACCCGCTCGGCAATCGCGCTTAGACCCTGGTCGGCGCTTTGCACTTGTTCACGGCGCTGCTCAGCGCTGTTTTTGGCATTGTTCATCACCGTGACCGCGTCTTTGGCTTCGCGTTGCAATTGATCGATGATGCTTTGAATTTCTTCGGTGGCCTTATGCGAACGTGTAGCCAAGGTGCGGACTTCATCGGCCACCACCGCAAACCCGCGCCCCTGCTCGCCGGCCCTGGCGGCTTCGATGGCGGCATTCAAGGCCAACAAATTGGTTTGCTCGGCCAAGCCTTTGATCACATCCAACACCGCGCCGACACCGTTACTTTTTTGATCCAGGCGTTTAATCACTTCGGCAGCGCGGTCGATTTCATTCACCAGCTCGTTGATGCCGTTGATGGCATTTTTAGTGGTCGCCGCGCCTTGCGCGGCTTGCTGGTCCGCTTCCACGGAGGCTTGCGCCGCGCCGGTCGCCCCGCCGCGCACATCCTGCACAGAATTTTCCAGTTCGTGTATCGCTTGAATCACCGTCTCGGTCTCGCTACGTTGTTGCGTGGCCGCTTGCGAGGTTTGCCGGGCCACACCGGATATTTGGTTGGTTGCGGACGCCAATTGCTGGCTGACCGAAGACACTTGCCCCAAGCTACCGGCAAAATTTGCCAACATGGTATTAAACGACTCGCTGACCTGGCCGATTTCGTCGCTGGAATCGATTTGCAACCTTTGGCGTAAATCCGACTGTCCGGCGATAGCGTTAACCGTGTCGCGCATGGTCACTAGTGGATTGACTACAATTTTGCGCATCAACATGTTGACCAGCAACAGGCCGCCGGCGAACATCACCAAGGAAATGGCCGAAGCAATCACCAAATCGCGATTGATCTGCGCATCGAGATTCGCCAACGAAAAACTCACCCGCACCGCCCCCAACACCGTCCCCTCGCTCACCGTATGACAAGTCAGACAGTTGGTGCCGCGAAAATTGGCGCTAGCCTTGATCGGCTCCAACACGGTGATCAGACGTCCGTTTTTGTCATTACCCGGTTGAATGATGCTTTCACCCGTCAGCGCGCGATCGTCCAGATTATCAAGGGGTCTTTGCTCGGTTTTGCCTGGACCGTAAAAATCAGTAATCTGCTTGCCGCGAATTAAGCGCACTTCCGTGACATTGCCATGCGACAGGGCTTTTTCGCGCAATACTTCACCCTGCGCCATCGCGCCGGTCAGCATTAGCGTATTCACGCCGTCGAAATAGCTGTTGGCAATATCCCGAGCTTTATCGGTCGCCAGCGTTTGTATCATGTCTTTTTGCCTTTCCGCCATGAACAGTGTGCTGACAAACATCAGCAACAAAAAAACACTGGCGATACTTAGCAATATTTTGGATTGGATTGTGGAGTTCTTGTTCATGAGATCAGCCAATGTATTGGAGTGTGTGGTGATACACCTTGGGTTGTCGGCAGCTTCTGGAAAATCTATATGTAATCTTAAGCTGACCCTTGTAATCCATGCATCAAGCATAGAACAAATCCCTACCACACGCGCTGGATATAGCAATCCGCCCGACAAGCGGTTATTCTGAATAGTGATGCCGCTCACGAATACGACTACTTTTGCCACTTGACGCTTAACCCAGCGCCTTGCCCGCGTCACGCAGAAGACCCGGCCGTAACCTGAAAAGCTTGCTTGATAACCCCAATAACCCGCCGTTTGCCCAGCCTTGGAGAGTTGCCGTGGACGATTTCTTCGGTTTTATCGCTTTTGTCCTGGTTTTGGTGCCCATCGTCATCATCGCGATGTTGACCGTTCTAATGGGCCGCCAAAAACGTAACCAGGATGACCTTAATCAGACCTTGCGTAAGATAGAAGCCGCGCTGCGCGAAGACCGCAAACTGCTGCGCGAGCTGGCAAAAGCGCGAGAAATGCCCACCAGCGAAACGCCGCCGCAACCCGCCTTATTTGAGGCGCAAACGCCGGCAATGGCACAGGTGATATTCGACATTACCGACAGCCAACTCCCTACCGAACCGGTGCCACCGCCCCCCCCAACGACGCCGGAACCGATTGCAGAGCCAACCCAGGAAAATCCCTGGAGTCAAAACACCTGGCAACCCGCCGAACCCAGCCGTTTCGAATTGGCGGCGCAGAAAATCCTTAAAGAAATCTGGAACTGGATCATCGTCGGTGAAGGCCACCGCCCGGAAGGCGTGGCGATGGAATACGCGGTAGCCAGCAACTGGTTGCTGCGCATCGGCGTGTTGATTTTAGTCACCGGCATCGGCTTTTTCCTGAAATATTCCATCGACAACGGCCTGCTGGGCGAACAAGCGCGGGTAGCCTTATCGGTACTGGCCGGCGTCGGCATGATTGTCGGCGGCGTGCGCTTGGTCGGCGGTACCTACCATCTGTTCAGCCAGGGTTTGCTGGGCGGCGGCATTGCAGTGTTGTATTTCAGCGTATTTGCCGCGCACAGTTTTTACCATCTGCTGGACGTTTACCCGACGTTTGCGTTGATGATTTTAGTCACCGCTTGCGCGGCGTTTTTGGCGATCAAGCTGGATTCGATATTGGTCGCCATCTTTGCCATCATCGGCGGCTATTGCACGCCGATCATGCTCTCCACCGGTCAGGTCAACTTCCCCGGCTTGTTTAGTTACATGCTGATGCTCGGCACCGGCATTTTGGCGATCAACTGGTACAAGCATTGGCACTTGTTAAATTTCCTGAGCTTTTTCTTTAATTACCTGCTGTTCTTCGGCTCGATGCAGAATTATCAGGTCGGCTATTTCTGGCAAGTTTTACCGTTCTTGACCGGCTTTTTTGTGCTGTATTCGACGACTGTATTTTTGTTCTGCTTGGTCAACCAAACCAAATCCACTTTGCTGGATTTAATTGGCATGATCGTCAATGCCGCAATCTTTTTCGGCACGGCCTACCATCTGATAGACGAAGCCTACGGCCAGATCTGGACCGCGCTGCTGACCGTGGCCCTGGCGGCATTCTATGTAGCACATGTTTATTACTGCCTGGCCAGGAAGGTCGTCGACAAAGAACTGCTGATCAGCTTCATCGGCCTGGCGGCATTCTTCGTGACCATCACCCTGCCCTTGCTGCTGTCCAATCAATGGATCACTGTCAGTTGGTCGCTGCAAGCCTTGGTGATGTTGTGGATGGCCGGCAAGTTGCGTAGCGCGTTTTTACAACAAGTGGCGTATCTGCTTTACGCACTGGTGCTGGTGCGTTTTTGTTTCATCGACTTGCCCGGCCAATACGGCATGCAAATGGATAGCCAGCAATCATTCGGCGCCTTCTTGCTGGGTTTGCTGGAACGGGTCATCAGTTTCGGTATCCCCATCTTGTCTTTGGCCTTGGCGTATACCCTGATCGAAAAACCGGCGCCCGCCTCGCCACTGGCTTGCGATGCCGGCAACGATGTGCCGCTATGGCTAAAAGACAATCTGCTGTTGCAAATCATTTTATTGGTCGGCGGCGGGCTGTTGTTTGTGGTGCTGCAACTGGAATTATTCCGCAGCTTTGCCTATCTGTATCCGCCCTTGCAATTGCCGGTGCTGACCCTGGTATGGCTAGCCATGTGCTGGCTATTGTTGAGCCGTTACGTAGCCGGTGCGGGCGATTGGCTGCTACAGGCATTAAGGCTATTCCTGATCGGCGTATTCCTGAAGATGCTGTTATTCGATCTGCCTTCCTGGGATTTGACGCTGGGCCATATTAGCGTCGGCGACAGCGTCTGGACCTTGCGTTACGGCGGCGGCTACTCGTTTGAATTGGCCTTGATGCGCTTGCTGGATTTCGCCGCGACCATAGCCTTTTTACTGTTTGCCTTACGCCGCCTGGCCGACCACGAAACCGACAGCGGCAATATCCGCCAATGGCTAGGCGGTGCGGCGCTGGTCTTGTTATTTACCTTTTTAAGTCTGGAAATTAACTCGCTGTTGTATCACTATGTGCCGGGTTTGCGTTCCGGTGGCGTGTCGATCTTGTGGTCGATATTTGCGTTGACCTTGGTGTTCAACGGCATCAAGCGGCAAATTGCCGTATTGCGCCTGGTCGGTCTAGCGTTATTTGCCCTGGTAGCTTGGAAGGTGTTTTTCATCGACCTGGCCCGGCTGGAACAAATTTACCGGATCGTCGCCTTTATCGTGCTGGGCATGCTGGCGCTGGGCGGCGCGTTTTTTTACATGCGTTATCAACAAACTTTTATCGGCAATACCGAAAACAAAACATGATCATGATCGCCAAATTTGCAGTGTTATGCGGGCTGTTTTTGACCCAGGCTTGGGCCGACGAAACACCGGCTTACCGGTTCAGCCGGCCGGTGCTGGCCCAGGATAACGGGCAACAAAGCCTGCTGGCCGTGCCGCTGGACAGTGCGGTGTATGCCAACACCGCCGCCGATTTTCGCGACTTGCGCCTGGTCGATCAAAACGGCGTGGAAACCCCGTATTTGCTGCAAAAAATCGCCAGCCAAAAAACGGTCAGTAAGCGCGTAGCCAGCACCAGTAAAACCGTCGATTTGCAAAAATTCGGCGACGAGGACGAAGGCTTCGTCGTGACCGTGCAACTGGACAAAAATGCCGCAAACGCCGATGGCCTGAGCCTGATCACCGACCAGCGCGACTTCGAATACGCCTTGCAAATTCACGGTTCCAACGACGGCGAGAATTGGCAACTGCTGGTCGAGCGCGCGCAGATTTACGATTATTCGCGTTATATGAGTGTCGGTAACCGCGACGTCGAATTGCCCGCGAATAGCTTCCGCCAATTCAAAATCGTCGTCGCCAAAGCCAGCCAGACCCGGGTTGCCGAACTGTTGGAATTAACCCGCACCGTGCGCGGCAGCGAGGAAGTGCAACGCCAGGAAACCACGCAACAAATCAAGGAACCGCTGCATGTCGAGCGTATCGAGCTCTGGCACAACGCCAGCGAAACGGTTGCCGACACCGATCAACAATTTGATTACCCGGCCGGTTTTAAAATCAAACTCGATGCCGAGCAAAAAGCCACGGTCATCGATGTCGACACGCTACGGCAACCGCTGAACGGTTTGAAGCTGCAAATTATGACCCCAAACTTCAGCCGCCAGGCCGAAGTACAAATCCCGCTGACGCAAGGGCTGGAAACCCAAATGCGCACCATCGGCACCGGCACCTTGGAAGCCCTGCATTATCAAGACATCAACCGCGAACAAACCGCTATCGGTTTTCCGGAACAACGGCAAACGCGCTACCGCATCGTGATTCGCGACCAGGACAACCCGGAACTGCATATCAACACCGTCGCCGGCACCGGTCCCGGCTACCAATTGCTGTTCTTACCGCAAACCGGCCTGGGCTACCAAATCAAATACGGCGCCGAAGCAGCTGAGGCGCCGCACTATGACACCGCACCGATCCAGGAATTATTACGCCGCGGTTACCCAAGCAACCGAGCCGGATTGGGGCCGGAAACCGAGGCCACAATCGGCGAACAACACTTCAATGTCGCTAAACTGCTGAACAGCTCGTGGTTTCTGGGCCTGGTCATCACCTTGATGGTGGTCGTGCTGGCGTGGAGTTTGTTTCGGGTCAGCAAGCGCGTTGCCAATCTGTCTGATTCGACTGAGCGGGAATAATAGCTTCGCTGTTTGTTATAAAGCTGAAGTGTTATTTATCATAACCACATCAAATTCCGTTAGGTCCGTTAATACCGGATGAAACTCATTTTATTCGCCCTACGGACCAATGAGACTTAACTAAATTTATTTTTTCTGGCAAATAAATGGAAGATACTATTATAGAAAAATATATAAAAGCATTAGTCTCTTTAAAAGAAGATGAGTTTACAAAAAATATTCTAAAGCCCCTGTTTGAGGCTATGGGATATGAGAGAGTAGACTTTAATGGTGGCCCATATGAAAGGGGCAGAGACTTGATAGCACAACGAAGAATACCTCCAAGAACTGAAATGTATACGGTATATGTGCAATCAAAAAAAATAGGCGACATTCAGAACTGTTCCGAAGTCGCGAAATTAACTCAGCTAATTCATCAATTGAGGCAATGCTGCACAACAGGAGTGATAGATTTTGAAGGGCGAAAAATATATCCAAATGAAGTATTTTTAGCTTGCCCAGAAAAAATATCATCACGACTAAAAGAAGAAATAGATTCCCAGCTTTTCAATGAAAAAATCAAGGTAATCCCACTTGACGGCCCACTAATAATATCTTATATAAAAGAATTTAAACCCGACATTTTGAGCTTGCTAACTAATATAGAGGATAAACTTCGGGTTAATAATTTTGAGCCTGGCAACAAAGAACTATTAAACGCACTGAAAAGTACAAACAAAACAAAAATAGATAATTTTTACAGCGATTTAAGTTTTTTTGTTGGCTCTTTTGACAGCAATCTTCTATTACATCTTAAAACGACATTCAAAGAAAGCAATTTAATCATACCAATTGAAAAATGGACAACATTCAAGGAAGCAACTATAGAAATATTAAACACCCATGACATCAAATTAATAACAGAGAGCTTCTCGGAATTAGACGCTAATTTTAATAAGCACAAATCAAGTTTTGAATCAGAAGAAAACAACGCCAATATATTAAAGAAAAAAAATATTGTCGACCAGATTAACGATTTAACAAACAAAGCTGAACTAGAGATAAAAGCCCTAGAAGCAATGCTCAAGCGTGAGGCGAATCCATTAAATAGAAAAATTTCGCATGAAGAAGAGTCAGACAGAGATGGCATACTAGCCTCTTTAAAAGCCTCTTTGGCAAATAAGACGAAGATTGAGATAAAAACAAAAAACTCCAAGACTTCCTTTCATAGCGGCGTTTACAATATAGCAACTGTTTTAAATAAGAGAGTTTCTCTAGAACAAGAGACAGTCTCCATAAACAAAAAGATCATTCAACCACCATTTTACCAAGCAACCATTGATACAACAGCTTTCACAGAGAAAGTTAATCAATATAAATTCAATTACCTTGAGGGCGTCAGACTAATTAATGCAAAAAAAATGACCGCTGCCAAACTCAAATTATTTTTGACTGAAACGCAAAAAACTCTTTCGTTGATGTCAAAATTAAAAGAACCAGAGTTCTTATTATCTAGTCTTATTGACTTTCAATACGAAGAAGATACTCAGGATAGGGTATCTATTTCACCACATGATGTTTTCTCTACCAGGCACGATATTGCTGTATATGGTGGCGCAGGTGTCGGAAAGACTACAACATTGGAAGTTTATTCTAATATAACCGCAAAACACAAACCCAACAATCTAATATACATTCCGCTCAATAGAATTTCAGATGAATTCAAAAAAATAATTAACACATCGCAAGGTCAAAAAATATTTGACAAAGACCTTGTAATTAAGTTAATACTGTTAAGCAAAGGCTTATCAATATCTAACGAACACGTTGAAGATACCAAGCGAATATTATCATGAGATTTAACATTAATACTAGATGGCCTTGATGAAATATACAATACTATTCCCAAAATAATTCCGGCCATATCGGAGTTTAAAAAGAAAAATCCAACTTCTCAGCTTATTATTTCAAGCAGAGATTGCGTGAGTTATCTAAAAGAAATCGAATTTCTAGGTATCACACTTTTGCCATTCACAAGAGAACAGCTTAACAAGTTTATAGGAGGATGGTTTTCCGATAAAAACAAAGCCATGAGTCTTCTAGAAGCAATAGAGGCTAGAAATCTTTATGAGCACGTCAAAACGCCATTGTTAGCCACTATTTTATGCTCTCTTGTTGAAAAAGGTGTCAATGCACCATCAAGTGAAAATGAAATATATTCTGAACGGTTAAGACTATTAACAGGAGAGTATGATTTATACAAGAACATCGCGCGACAGAAGCAAAAGGCTGACTTACTCAAAAAATGTGCGGTAAAATTAGCGTTTTATATGCATAAAACTGGCGTTAGAAACTTAGCTAAAAAAGACATTATAAATGCTTTAGTGCCTACATTATCTGAACACTATAATCAAGACCTTCTTGAAAACTGCGTAGAAGAATTAATATCTCCCTGTAATATTCTTGCCCTAGACCCTATAACAAAGACATATTCCTTTGGACACTTTAGATTTCAAGAACACTTGGTTTCAGAAGAGCTGAAATACAATCGAAATATAGACCTATCGGAACTAGTCATATACGACTGGTGGAGAGGAGTATTATGTTTGTATGCACAAGAAAATGAGATTTCCGCTATTATTGAAGATACATATAAAAGGTATGGACACTTTAAAAACGCAAAAATAACTTTAGAGGCAATGATAGAAAACACGTCTCAGAAGCATCAAAAAAATTTAAAAAATTTATTGTCTGGATATTTAAAATCAGATCGCATGGATAGTATGTTTACAGAGTATAGCGACGAGATACGAGCGTGGGATTACTGTATTGATAGATATAGCGATGACGTTGACAATGATTTAACAAACTTATACTTTAATTTTTAGCCCAATAGATACTTAGCCCGTACCTTCCAGCTTTCGCCGCCATAATGCTCTTCTAATAGTACGTGACTACTGCCGGCTTTGCCAAGATGTGGCTCCCAAACTCCAGCTTGGGAACCAGAAAAAGAAGGATTTCATACTGCTATTAACCCGACCCTATTTATCACTGGTATTCCGTTCAGGCTGAGTTCATCGAAGCCTTGGCGGGCATGTCCTTCGACAAGCTCAGTACCCTCAAGGGCATAAAGGCGAACGGTATTTAAGGGCCGGTTTAATAAAAATCTTTTCCAACGCATCTTATTCAGCCATCAACCCGGCGATTTGGGCTTTGGCGTTACATTGGCCGATGGCCTCGGCTATCTGAGACGGCGTGAGTTGATGTTTAACGGCAACCGTTCCATGCCAATCGAATGCTAGATATTCCTTTTGCGCAAACGTGGCAATCTGGCACTTTTTAGCGGGCGAGTTGGCAAACGGCATTGAGCTATCGGCCGGCAAGGGCTCCATGTCTTCCGAACTAGGTGCGTAAATCAAAAAATCGCCGTTCATCGCCAGGACTGCGCGGTATTGCTGGGCGGTGGTGAAATACAAATCACCTACCTCAATTTCAGCTTCTTTTAGCCACAGATTTTTGTTTTTCTTAGTCTTTTTCATGGGGTGCTTCATTTAAACAGGTCTGGGGATTTTCAAGTATCGGGATTCGCGCGCAGTTTGGCCAGAATAAAATCGGTATGCGAGACACCAAGCAGGTCGGCAATCTTCCGCACCAGATATTCCTCTTGTGGATCGATAGTGCCGTCGGCATAAGCGATTTGCCAGAGAGATTTAACAAACTTTATCTTTTCTTCAGGACCAAGGCATTGGTTGATTGTTGAGGTAAATTCGTAATAGTCAACCGCCTGCTGACGCTTGTGTTCCGCCTTGGCCATCAAGGCCTCAGCCTGTTCGGTGGAGAGCGAAAAGCACTTTTGCACCAAGGACAGGATTTTGGTCCGTTCGACATCTTGACAGACATCGTCCATGGTCATCATTTCGGTCATTAAGGCAGTCAAAGCCTCTTGAAGCTTTGCTTCCGCAGCCTCCGGTGACGGTAAGGACAGGTGTTTTTCAAAAAACAGTTTAATTTGCTCGAGCATATTGGGTTTGGCATACGTTGCAGATAATTAAATAACCCGTTAATCCTATTGCACGGCCCCTATTTCCGAAGATTGTCATTCCGCCTAGGATCGCCGTAATCCAAATGCCATCGCGTGGTTAAGGCAGCAATAAGAAACCGGCAATAAAGTGAAATCTCCCAAGCTAACCAGCCTAAGCGTAATGAACACTCAAACCGCCAAAATCGACAATCACAAAGCCAAGTTGCCGAAAAAGCTTTATATCGCAACCGATGGCTCGTTGAAGTCATGCGTTACCGGGCCATTGCTGGAGCTGCCTATCGATTTTCAGGCGTGGCCATCAATGGACACCAGCAACATCGTTTTGTTTGTCAGCAAAGCCGCTTAGTCTCGCTACAAACCCGGGTATTTTAGCGGTTTGCCCTTGGTTACGCTGAAAGCGGGCCTTAAGCAGCAAACACCTGGATTCGCTGCCCATCCAAGATCAGCAGCTCTTCACTGGCTTGATTGCTCCCGGCGATTCAGCATCAGGTGGGCAAGACGATTACCAGCTTCAATCAAGGGATGGATCACAAAATTGGCGCCCGCTTTTGATAATTGCTGCTCTTCCACACCGTGGTAACAAATACTGCTGATCTGCCCCGTGAAACCGCGCTTCCTAAGCTGAGCCACCGCGGTCAAACGCACCTCGAATGCCGGCACCGTCAGGATAATGCCTTTAACCTTATGCAAGGGTAAACCGCTCCATAATTCGGTGTCCTCGGCGTCCCCGTAGAGCACGCGGCGGCCGGCGGCAAGATGATATTCCAACACGGTAGGGTCGGCATCCAAGCCAACCACCCGCTGCTCCTGCTGGCACAGGGTTTTATAGACCACACCACCGGTTCGGCCCATGCCTATCACCAGCCATTCGGCGGCGCCGAACGAATCCGGCAGGCGATCCGGGTGGTCAGACTTTCTTTCAAACCTCACCAGCAGTGGCTCTACCCAGGAAAACAAGCGATGGGAATAACGGTTTAACGGTGCGGCAATGGCCAGCGAACCGGCCACCGCCAAACTGATGATAGCGTTCCATTCCGCTGGCAACAGTTGAGCTTTGACGACGGCGCTGGTGGTAATCAGCGAAAATTCGCTGTACGTCGTCAAGGCCAAGGACGATACGAAAGCAGTACGCGCCCGGAGTCCGGCGACCACAAATAGACCAAAGAACAGCGCACATTGCAAAGGCAACAACGCCAGCAATTGCAAGGCGTCCATAATCTGCGCCCGGTTCGGTAAGTCACTGACACCAATCTGCAAGAAGAACGCCACCAAAAACAGCTCTTTCAAGCCCCAGAGTCTGTCGCTTAACTCCTTGATCCTGGGATGATTAGCCAACATCACGCCGGTCAACAAAGCGCCAATATCCGCGGCAATACCGACACTTTCCGCGGCGACGCCGCCAGCCAACGCCAGCGTTACCCCCAACAGCAATTTCAGTTCCGAAGATCGGCTGACCGACAATACCCGATGCGCTATCGGCCGTAACAGCGGCACCAGTAACAAAGCCAATGCCCAAGGCGTAGGCTGCCTGCCTTCCGCCAGCGCCAACAAACCGATTGCCACGATGTCCTGCAAAATCAGGATACTCATGACATCCCGACCATGCAGCGACGACAATTCGCCGTTATCTTCCAGCACCTTGATCGCCAACACGGTGCTGGAAAACGCCAAACTGAGCCCCAGCACCAAGCCGCCGGTCACTCGCTGCTCTAGCCACAGAAACACCAGCGCGGAAATCAACGCCATCAACATTAAATGCAAGCCACCGACGCTAAGCACTTCGCGACGAATCAGCGAACTGGGCTTGAGTTTTAAACCAACCGAAAACAACAATAATTCAATACCGATCTCCGCCAAATGGTGAAGATCCGGTAATACCGCTATGCCCAGGGCATGTAATACGTAACCAGCGACCAAATAACCAACCAGCGGCGGAAAAGACAGGCGGCTGGCTACCAAACCAGCGATATATGCCGTACTAATCCAAGTTAATTCCATCATATCGATCAACCAAAATAAAAACGCCGTTTAATATATCGGGATCGTAACCTGTTTTAAAAGGTTACTGGCTAATTTTTAAACAGATACGCCACTTGCGCCTGGATTTTCCGGACGATCTAGGCCCCACTATTTTCGCGGAAATCCCAAATTTTAGCCGTCCGAGCAAGCCCATCATCTGTACAGAAGGTTGATAGGCCGAGTGTTTTACCGCATCATCCTTTATAGATTCGCCCTCCCCCTTTTTACCGGTACGCAACATGAAACACCCCGAATTCCCGTTAACCGACGAGCTGATTTATCTCAACCACGCTGCCGTAGCCCCCTGGCCGAAACGCACCAGCGCAGCGGTAATCCAATTTGCCGAACAAAACATCCAGTTCGGTTCGCATTACTATCTGGATTGGTTGAAAAAGGAAAACGAAATCCGCCGCCAATTACAGGCCTTACTGAATGCACCCTCGGCCAACGATATTGCCCTGGTGAAAAACACCTCGGAAGCCTTGTCTTTCGTGGCCTTTGGCTTACCCTGGCAAGCCGGCGACAACATCGTCTCCAGCAACGAAGAATTCCCGTCCAACCGCCTGCCCTGGCAAGCCTTGGCCGAGCGCGGCGTCGAGTTTAGAGAAGCCGATTTGCACAGTGCCGCAACCCCGGAAGATGCTCTGTTTGCGCGGGTGGATGGCAATACCCGTTTGTTGACCATCAGTTCCATTCAATTCGCCTCCGGCCTGCGCATGGATCTGGAACGCATCGGCGAATTTTGCAAACAGCGCGGCATCCTGTTTTGCATCGACGCGATTCAAAGCTTGGGCGCGGTGCAATTTGATGTGCAAGCTTATCACGCCGATTTCGTGATGGCCGACGGCCATAAATGGCTGTTCGGCCCGGAAGGCCTGGGGGTGTTTTATACCAATCCGGCCGCGCGCGACCGGCTAAAGCTGAGCCAATTCGGCTGGCACATGATGAAAGACACCCATAACTACGAAAATCGGCCATGGCAGATCCATCCCGGCGCCCGCCGTTTCGAATGTGGCAGCCCGAACATGTTAGGCATTCACGCCTTGTCCGCCAGTTTGTCTTTATTGCTGGAAACCGGCATGCCAACGGTTGAGGCCCTGGTTCTGGAACGCAGTAACTACCTGCGCGACGCCATCAGCACCAACGCCGAGCTGATTTTACTGTCGCAGCGGCACAGCCGTTTGCAGTCCGGCATCGTCAACTTCAAACACCGATCCATAGACAATGAGGTGCTTTATAAGCATTTGCAAAAAAATGGTGTGGTTTGTGCCATGCGCGGCGGCGGGATTCGCTTTTCGGCGCATTTTTACAATACATTGGCGGAATTGGATCGGGCGCTAATACTGGCCACAGCCGTTTCGGAATGACGTTCGCCGAACTGCATTGGTACGAATATTCTCGCTAACTTTTGCCTGATTAAACGGGCCGAAGGCATAGACAGCCGCTTTGGCCTGACTTCCATAGCACCTGTGCGGGTTTCCGGCCGCTGCGAGGGCGTCCTAAAAAGTCCCGGCGGCATATAAAATTCCCGCGTCTGCGTCCCCCAATATCCCGAATGCACATCCGGCGGGCAGGAAGGCGCCGCCAAGCGGTTTAGCGGTGCCGCCACAAGAACCGGCGGCACCACTGGACATCTCGTGCTTGCATTCTGGATGTTTTTACATGCCAACGGCGCGCTTTAAAATGCGGTTGCAGTCACGGGAAGTGCGGTCTCATTCATTTGATGAACACATTACCGTCGATAGACCCAACTACTTGATAACGGCTGCCAGAACAAACGTCTTGTTACGGAGCAGGACCCTCTCCTGATTTTTTGTATAAAAATCGGAGATGCGCTTGGTCAATGGACAAATTCTGTTTGACCGGCATCATCAGTTCTACCTTTCCCCTACCCCTTTGTGCAGTTTTCGCAAGCTATTGGCTTCGTTAGACTCACCCCTCAATGTAGTCACCACCTCAAACAATCAGGAGAATTGAATGAAAAAGACACTGTTTCCGGCGATCGGAATGTTACTTGCCGGTTTGGCAAACTCGGGCCATGCTGCCGTCACCACCATTGATTTCAACAGCATTGCTTTACATCCCACCAATCACGAAATTACAGTGCCCAAACCCTATTTGGAAGACGGCTTCAAGTTGAGCACGCTGGCCGGGGTGTCATTCCAGTTAAGCGGTGGCACCCTCTACGCGATCATGCCTGCCAGCCCTTATTGGACCGGCAGCGTCGGTTTGTATTCCGGGGTAGTCACCAATCAAGGTAGCGTCTTTTTACTGGAAAAACAGGATGGCGGTTCGTTTGACTTACTCAGTATGGACGCGGCGTCGTTTTGGACAATTGCCAGCGGCCGGCAGTTCTCTGTTTATGGCTACCCGCAAGCCGGCGGCTTCGTCAGCCAGTCATTCCTGCTTGACGCGACCACAAATACGCTGGAAACCCTTTATTTCAACGATTCCTTCAAAAACCTGAATAAAATTATCTTCAGCTCTACCTATGCCCAGGTGGACAACATCAAACTGGGCCTTGCTTCGCCGATTTCGTCCGTACCACTTCCCGGCGCGGCATGGCTGCTGCTGAGCGGCTTGGGATTCATCAGTCGGCGTAATATCACCAAGGCATTACGCTGGTCCCGTTAAACGCAACTGGTTAATTCGTCGCGTTTCAAGACTGTAAGGCTAAATCCACAGGGCGACAATAGACAAAGGCATATTTCGCCCTGTGGCGGCGCTGATTAATCCGGTCCTTTACCGTTCGCCCTAACGCAGGGCTAACCACCTCAGGCTCCGCCGGGCTCAGCCCGAATGGCGTATCAGCGATGAATAGGGCCGGGTTAATTACTTACGGCGCAATACCCGCAGGCTATTGCGTCCTTGACCACGAACTACCGTCAATCGGCAAAACAATTCAGCCATCAATCCCGAATTAATCCCGCCAAAGCAAGAGCAAGTTTCCCAACAGAAAAGCCTTCTTGATCAACAAATTCGATTGAGTTTTATGTTTTCTTAACGAATATCCCAAGAATTTTTACGACATTTTTACCCGCCAATCGGTAGATTGTGACTCAGGCGATCAGCGGCAAAACCGCCAAAATTTTGGACTGTTTGACGTATTCGCCCGTCTAAAAAATGCTTAAGCATCTTTGCAGGAGGTCTATATGAGCGGGATTTATCTATTAAGCGGCGGCTTGGCGCTGCTGGTGTTTATTTATCTAGTGGTCGCGCTGTTTTATCCGGAGAAATTCTGATGAACGAAGCCGGCTTTCTACAAATTTTTATCTATCTGCTGACCTTACTGCTACTGAGCAAGCCGCTGGGTACGTACATGGCACGGGTGTATCAAGACGAATCCATCGTCGCCAACACTTGGCTTGCCGCGCTTGAGCGCGGGCTGTATCGGCTGTGCGGCATCCAAATCCAGCAAGACATGCGCTGGCAGCAATACGCAGGTGCATTGCTAGTCTTTAACGTGCTGGGTTTACTGGTGGTTTATGGCTTGCAAACCTGCCAAGACCTGTTGCCGCTCAATCCGCAAGCCTTACCGACCATCAACTCCGACTCAGCGTTGAATACCGCGATCAGTTTTGCCACCAACACCAATTGGCAAGGCTATGCCGGTGAGGCCAGCATGAGTTATCTCACGCAAATGCTAGGGTTAACCGTGCAGAACTTTTTATCGGCGGCCAGCGGTATGGCAGTGTTGGTGGCCTTGATACGCGGTTTCAGCCGGCGTAACACCAACGCTATCGGCAATTTCTGGGTAGATATGACCCGCTCGACCTTGTATATCCTGTTGCCGCTTTCATTGCTGCTGGCCGTCGTGCTGGTGGGGCAAGGCGTGGTGCAAACTTTTGATCGCTATGCCACCGTCAAGCTGCAAGAACCGCTAACTTACTCGGCACCAGCAATTGATGCGGATGGGCACGCTGTTCTGGATGCACAAGGTCAACCCGTCACTCAAAGCCAACAAAGCCAACAAAGCCAGGAACAAACCCTGGCCTTGGGCCCGGCGGCCTCGCAAATCGCCATCAAGCAGCTTGGTACCAACGGCGGCGGTTTTTTTAATGCCAACTCGGCGCATCCTTACGAAAACCCCACCCCGCTAAGCAATTTTTTGGAAATGCTTGCCATCCTGTTAATCCCCGCCGCGCTATGCCATACCTTTGGTTTTCTGGTCGGCGATAGCCGGCAAGGCTGGGCACTGTTGGCAGCGATGACTCTAGTGTTTGTAGCGCTGGTGTTCGTCACCGTACCCGCCGAACAGCACGGCAATCCGGCGCTGGCGAGTTTGGGCGTTGATCAAGCCGCGTCCAATCAACAAGCCGGCGGCAATATGGAAGGTAAGGAAGCCCGCTTCGGCATCGTCAATTCCGCACTGTGGGCAGTAGCGACCACCGCCGCCTCCAACGGCTCGGTGAACGCCATGCATGACTCGTTCACTCCCATCGGCGGCATGATCCCCATGTGGTTGATCCAACTGGGCGAAGTGATCTTCGGCGGTGTCGGCTCGGGTCTTTACGGCATGATCGTGTTCGCGCTGGTGGCAGTGTTTATCGCCGGATTGATGATAGGCCGGACGCCGGAATATCTGGGTAAAAAAATCGAAGCCTTTGAAATGCAGATGGCGGCGGTAATTATTTTAATTCCCCCGCTCTTAGTGCTGGGCGGCACGGCGATAGCCCTAATGACCGAAGCCGGCAAGGCATCCATCCTCAATCCAGGCGCCCACGGCTTTAGCGAAGTGCTGTATGCCTTGTCATCCGCCGGCAATAACAACGGCAGCGCCTTCGCCGGTTTATCGGCCAATGTGCCGTTTTATAACTACCTGCTGGGCTTGGCCATGCTGGTATCGCGTTACGGGTTGATGATTCCGGTATTAGCCATCGCCGGCTCGCTGGCCGCCAAAAAACACGTACCGGTCGGCCCCGGCACCTTACCCACCCATACGCCTTTATTCGCGGTGTTGCTGATTATCACGGTGTTAATGGTCGGCGCGCTGACTTTTGTCCCGGCGCTGGCCTTAGGCCCTATCGTCGAGCAGTTGCACATGCTCGCTCATTCTTGATTTCATAGCAGGTAAGCATATGACTCACAAAGCGCTCTCGTCTTCCTTATTCGACCCTGACCTGCTTAAGCAAGCGGTTTGGGAAGCCTTTAAAAAACTGACGCCGCAGCAACAATGGAAAAATCCGGTGATGTTTGTCGTGTATCTGGGCAGCCTGCTAACTACGCTGTTATGGCTGCAAGCTTTGGCCGGCGATAGCGAAGAACCGGCTGGATTTATTTTAACCATCACAGTCTGGTTGTGGTTTACCGTGCTGTTCGCTAATTTCGCCGAAGCCGCCGCGGAAGGCCGCAGCAAAGCGCAGGCGGCTTTCTTGCGCACCGCCAAGCGCGATATTGCCGCCAAGAAGCTGGATGAACCGCGTTACGGTAGTAACTACACCAAAATCGCCGGATCCAGCCTGGTGAAAGGCGATGTGGTGCTGATCGAAGCCGGGGATTTTGTGCCGGGCGATGGCGATGTCATCGAAGGCGTGGCCTCGGTGGACGAAAGCGCCATCACCGGCGAAAGCGCGCCGGTGATCCGTGAATCGGGCGGCGACTTCAGCTCGGTCACCGGCGGTACTCGGGTATTATCGGATTGGCTGGTGGTGCGGATTTCCGCTAACCCCGGCGAGACCTTTCTGGACCGGATGATTTCGATGGTGGAAGGCGCGAAACGGCAGAAAACTCCGAATGAGATTGCCTTGACCATCCTGCTGGTGGCGCTGACGCTGGTGTTTTTAATGGCCACGGTAACCTTACTGCCTTTCTCGTTGTATAGCGTGGAAATGGCCGGCGCGGGCCACCCAATTTCGATCACCGTGCTGGTGGCTCTGTTGGTGTGCTTGATTCCCACCACCATAGGCGGCTTGCTGTCGGCTATCGGTGTGGCCGGGATCGGCCGGATGATGCAGAAAAATGTCATTGCCACCTCCGGCCGCGCCGTGGAAGCGGCCGGCGATGTGGATGTACTGTTATTGGATAAAACCGGCACCATTACTTTAGGCAATCGGCAGGCTGCGGCTTTCATACCAGCCAAGGGTATCAGCGAGAAGCAGTTGGCCGATGCCGCGCAACTGGCCTCGTTGACCGACGAAACCCCGGAAGGCCGCAGCATCGTCGTGCTGGCCAAACAAAAGTTTGGTTTGCGCGAGCGCGACGTGCAATCCCTGGGCGCGACTTTTATCCACTTCAGCGCCCAAACCCGGATGAGCGGGGTCAATTTCCCCTCACCCCAGCCCTCTCCCGAAGGGCGAGGGAGCGAAAACATGCGGCAAATCCGCAAGGGTGCCGAGGATGCGATTAAACAGTATGTGACCGAACAAGGCGGCCGCTTTCCCGACGAAATCCAGAAAATGGTCGTCGACGTGGCGCGGCGCGGCAGCACGCCGCTGGTGGTAGCCGATGGCAAGCAGGCCCTGGGCGTCATCGAATTAAAAGACATCGTCAAAGGCGGCATCAAGGAACGCTTTATCGAACTGCGGCAGATGGGCATCAAAACCATCATGATCACCGGCGACAATCGCCTAACCGCTGCGGCGATTGCCGCCGAGGCCGGCGTGGATGACTTTCTGGCCGAAGCGACGCCAGAGGCCAAGCTGGCTTTGATTCGTCAGCATCAAGCAGATGGCCGCTTGGTAGCCATGACCGGCGACGGCACCAACGACGCACCGGCACTGGCGCAAGCCGACGTGGCGGTGGCGATGAACAGCGGCACCCAGGCCGCCAAGGAAGCCGGGAATATGGTCGATCTGGATTCCAACCCGACCAAATTGATCGAGATCGTCG
This sequence comes from Methylomonas defluvii, assembly GCF_033949435.1. Lineage (NCBI taxonomy): Bacteria > Pseudomonadati > Pseudomonadota > Gammaproteobacteria > Methylococcales > Methylococcaceae > Methylomonas > Methylomonas defluvii. The sequence continues at coordinate 115,090 of NZ_JAXARY010000012.1, forward strand.
AAACCGGCAAGCAAATGTTGATGACGCGCGGGGCCTTGACCACCTTCAGCGTAGCCAACGACGTGGCAAAATATTTCGCTATCATCCCGGCCGCCTTTGCCACCACCTATCCGGCTTTGAACGTTTTGAACGTCATGGGTTTGGCCACCCCGGCCAGCGCTATACTGTCGGCGGTGATATTCAATGCGCTGATCATCATCGCCTTGATCCCGCTGGCTTTGAAAGGCATCAAATATCAGCCGCTCGGCGCTGAAAAACTGTTGCAAAATAATTTGCTGGTCTACGGTGTTGGCGGTTTGATAGTGCCGTTTATCGGTATCAAGGCGATTGATTTAATTCTGGTAACGATGAATCTGGTGTAGGGAGAACAACATGACAAGCTATTTCAGACCTGCTGCCACCCTCCTGTTGCTCATGACCTTTCTCACCGGCGGCCTCTATCCGGCGCTGGTTACTTTGCTGGCGCAAAGCGTTTTTCCTGCCCAAGCCAACGGTAGCCTGATACAAGACAAACAAGGCCAAGCCATCGGCTCTGCTCTAATCGGTCAAAGCTTCAGCCAGGCCCGCTATTTTTGGGGCCGGCCGTCGGCGACCGCGCCCTACCCTTACAATGCCGCCGCCTCCGGTGGTTCCAACCTCGGCCCGACCAATCCGGCCTTGAGCGACGCGGTAAAACTGCGCATTCGAGCACTACAGCAACTCGACCCGGACAATCGTGCTCTGGTGCCTGTGGATTTGGTTACCGCATCCGCCAGCGGATTGGACCCGCACATCAGTATTGCGGCGGCCCATTACCAAATCAAGCGCGTAGCCAAAGCGCGCAAATTGCCGGAAAGTGTCGTTCGGGATTTGGTCGAATCGCATAGCGAACCAAGGCAATGGCGAATATTCGGCGAACCTAGAGTCAATGTCTTGAGTTTAAATCTGGCTTTGGACGCCTACTCGCAAGCCGCCAGACCATGAACGAACAACGCCTGGACCCCGATCAACTTCTGGCCCGCGTCGAACGCGACAAAGCCAAGGCCAAACGCGGCCGCCTGAAGATTTTTTTTGGTGCGGCGGCCGGGGTCGGGAAAAGCTATGCGATGTTGCTAGCGGCGCGCGAACGCCGCGCGGAAAATCTCGATGTGATCGTCGGCTTGGTAGAAACCCATGGTCGTGCGGACACCGAAGCACTGTTGGCGGGCTTGGAAATCCTCCCAACCCGCAAGATCGACTACAAAGGCGCCGTGTTGCAGGAGTTTGATATTGATGCGGCCTTAAAACGCCGGCCGGCCATCATTTTGGTCGACGAGTTGGCGCACACCAACGCCCCCGGCTCGCGCCATCCGAAACGCTGGCAAGATATTCGCGAATTGCTGGAAGCCGGGATTGATGTGTATACCGCGCTGAACGTGCAACACCTGGAAAGCCTGAACGACGATGTAGGGCAGATTGCCGGCATCCGTATCTGGGAAACTGTGCCGGACACAGTATTCGAGGACGCCGACGAAGTCGAGCTGGTGGATTTGCCCCCGGACGAATTGTTGCTGCGCTTACGAGAAGGCAAAGTCTATTTGCCGCAGCAAGCCCAACACGCGATTCAGAATTTTTTCCGTAAAGGCAATCTGATTGCGCTACGCGAACTGGCCTTGCGGCAAACCACCAATCGCGTCGACGCGCAGATGCTGGATTATCGTGAAGACAATGCGATTCGCGAAGTCTGGCAGGTCAACGAAAGGCTGATGGTGTGCATCGGCCCGAATGTGCTGGCTGAGCGTCTGGTCAGAGCCGGCAAGCGCTTGGCGACTAGTCTGCGCTCGGCCTGGATCGTGGTATACGTGGAAACGCCCGAATTAGCGCGCTTGCCCGCCGAAAAGCGCGACGGTATTTTGCGGGTTTTGCGGCTGGCAGAACAGCTTGGCGCCGAAACGGTGACACTCAGCGCGCCGGAGATGAGCGAAGCGCTCATCCGCTTTGCCCGCGAACGCAATATCAACAAAATCGTGGTCGGTAAGCCCAGCCGGCGCGGCTGGCGGCGCTGGCTGTTGGGTTCCGTGGTGGATGTGCTGATCAGCCACGCTCACAATATCAATATTTACCTGCTGGGCAGCCCGCAACTGGGCGAACGCGAGGAACTGGAAGCCGAGCTGTCTTTATTCAAGAAATCACCCCTGCCCGGCCTGCGACAACGCATCCCCAGTAAAACTCGCCGACGCTATCGCGGCTATCTGTGGGCGATGGGAGTGACCTTGCTCTGCACGGCGGTGGGCAAGATGTTGTTCGGCAAGGTGGAACTGGCCAATGTGGTGATGGTGTATTTACTCGGTGTGGTGTTTGTCGCCACCCATTTCGGGCGCGGGCCTTCGGTGTTGGCTTCCTTGCTCAGCGTCGGCGTATTCGACGTGCTGTTCGTGCAGCCTTTCTACAGTCTGTCGGTAGCCGATAGCCAATATCTGATCACGTTGTTGGCCATGCTGGTGGTGGCTTTTGTCATCAGCAATCTGATGGTCAACGTCCGCGCGCAGGCCAAGGTTGCCGCGCATCGCGAACGCCGCGCCGCGGCCTTATACGCGATGAGCAAGGAGCTGGCGGTGGCGCAAAGCGAACAGCAGATCGTCGCGACCGCTGTTAAACATCTATACGCCGAATTCAGCAGCCGCAATGTCATTTTATTTGCCAACGCGGGCGGACGGCTGGTCTATCCCAAACAACACAGCCTGCCTCAATCCTTGCGCGGCACGGATTTGAGTGTGGCGCAGTGGGTCTACGATCATAACGAAATGGCCGGGCACGGCACCCATACCTTACCCGGCAGCGCGGCGATTTATTTTCCGATTCAAGACGAAGACAAGGCCATCGGCGTATTGGCGCTGTTACCGGTCAATTTACGCCGGGTGTTTTTGCCGGAGCAGCAAAAATTACTGGAAACCTTTTTGCGGCAAATCGGCCAGGCCGTCGCCCGTTTACGCTTTGCCGAACAGGCCAAATCAACGCAATTACAAATCGAGGCCGAACGGCTGCGCAACTCCTTACTCAGCGCAATTTCTCACGACTTGCGGACCCCGTTGTCGACGATCATCGGCTCAGCCAGCGCCTTAGTCGAAGACGAAGGCCATTTACAAGCCCAGCACCGGCTGGAACTCGGCCGTGCCATCTATGATGAAGCCGAACGCATGGCCAATTTGGTGAATAATATTCTGGACATGGCCAGACTCGACGCCGGCGTGGTGGAATTAAACAAACAGTGGCATCCTGTCGAAGAAATTATCGGCACGGTGCTGACCCGTTTGCAAAAACACTTGGCCGGACGAAAGGTCAGCGTCAGCCTGCCGCCCGGCATTCCATTGGTGTTTGTCGATGCGGTGATGATAGAGCAGGTGTTGATTAATCTATTGGAAAACGCCGTGCGCTATACCGCTGCGGGTTCCGAACTTGAAGTGTTTGCCCAATACGTCGGCAATACGATGGAAATTTCGGTCGCCGATCACGGCCCCGGTATTCCCAAAGGTCTGGAGGATAAATTGTTCGAGAAATTTTACCAAGCCCGTCATGAATCGGCGCAAAGCGGCGTCGGCTTGGGGCTGGCGATTTGCCGAGCCATTGTCGAAGTGCATGGCGGCCGGATTCGCGCTAACAACAAACCGGGGGGCGGTGCGATCTTTACCTTCGCGCTACCCAACGACGAATCCCCTCCGCTTATGGAGCCGGAGGAATGAACATAATCCCACTGGATTTTGGCCATGGCTAAAACGCATCCCGTTATTATCGTGATCGAAGACGATCCACCGATCCGGCGCTTTTTGCGTACCAGTCTGGCGACGCACGACTTTGCGGTATTCGAAGCCGAGACCGGCAAACAAGGCCTGATTGAAGCCGGCGTGCGTAAACCGGATTTGCTGATTCTGGATTTAGGCTTGCCGGATATGGATGGCGTCGAGGTGATCAAGAGTGTGCGCGGCTGGTCGGCCATGCCTATCATCGTGCTGTCGGCGCGCAGTAACGAACAGCAAAAAATCGACGCCTTGGACGCTGGCGCGGACGATTACCTAACCAAGCCGTTTGGATTTGGCGAGCTGTTGGCGCGCATACGGGTGGCTTTGCGGCATGCCAGCCGACCGGCGGAACATGCTCAGGACGAGGTGTTTGTCGTTGATGCACTGAAAGTGGATTTGCGCAATCGGGTAGTCAGCGTCGATGGCAACGACATTCATCTGACGCCGATTCAATACCGCTTGCTCTGCGTGCTGATCAAGCATGCCGGCAAAGTTTTGACGCATCAGCAAATTTTGAAGGAAGTGTGGGGGCCGTCGTATCAGGAAAATCCGCATTACTTGCGGATTTACATGAGCCAATTGCGGCAAAAGCTGGAAAGCGATCCGACTCAGCCGAAATATTTGCTGACCGAGTCGGGTGTGGGCTATCGCTTTAAAGTGGGTTAAGCGACTATCGCCGTCTGATGGCCGCAGTGCGAAAACCGAATCAATATCCCACTTCTACCCGGTTTCTACCGCGTTGTTTGGCTTGATACATCGCGGCGTCGGCCCGTTTGAGCAAGAATTCCGGGCTATCGCTACCTTTTAAGGCTGCAACTCCCAAACTGGCGGTCAGATTCAACACGTCCATGCCATAAGCCAAAGTGTGCGATTCAATATCTGCGCGGATGCGCTCGCCTATCACCATCGCACCGTCGATGTCGGTATCGCTCAGCAAAATCACAAACTCTTCGCCGCCGTAACGAAACACCGCGTCGCTGCCGCGCACACTGTCTTTCAACCAGCCGGCCAATGACGACAAAGCCAAATCGCCGCAAGCATGCCCGTAATCGTCGTTGATATGCTTGAAGTGATCGACATCCACAAAAATCACCGACAAATGCTGCGAATTACGATGCGCACGTTTGATTTCGCGCAGCAAACAGTCGTTAAACGCGGTGCGGTTATTGGTTTTGGTTAAAGGGTCGGTGAATGCCATTTTCAATGCTTGCTGAAACAAGGTGGCATTTCTTAGTGGGTAAATCAGGCAACACAACAGGCTTTCCAGCATTTTCAGCTCATCTTTGCTGAAGCGATTGCTACGGGTTAGTTTCAACTCGCCCAGCTGCTGCTCTTCGACTTTTAGGGCATAGCTGCAAGAGTGGCGGGCCATCACGCCGCGTTTGAATTCCAAATCGAAATCTTCGTTGATGTATTCAAAGCCGTTATGCGGAATGGTATTTTGAATTTTGTCGCAGAAAATGGCGATCAACTCGTTGAATTCCAATGAAGTCTGCAAAGCACTACTGATATCGTAGTGATGCAAATTGACAGCGGTTGACGCTTCAAAGGTTTTATTACTGACTATCGCTAAATCGGCTGCTTTATCTCTCATGACGGTTCCCCGAGTCTTGAATCAAACTTCAAGGAGAATAAAGCCAAGAGCGTGCCAATTATTTTATATTTATAAAATACAATGACTTAAACACAAACAACCGCAGTTTTCTTCAGCAAGCGGCAATTTTCCGCCGCTTAGCTGCCGCCGCCTCCCTTTGCCGACTTTTAAAACAAACCCAACTGTACTTGCGCGACTTCCGACATCATTTCCCGCGACCAGGGCGGATCTAACACCACTTCGACATCAACCGAACTGACGCCGGGCAAGGCGCGGATGCATTTTTCCACGTCGCTTTGGATGACCGGACCCATGCCGCATCCGGGCGCGGTCAAGGTCATCTGAATATGCACATCGTTGCCACCATCGGCGTTAGGCTTGGCGCTGCAATGGTAAACCAAACCCAAATCGACGATGTTGACAGGGATTTCCGGGTCGTAGACGGTTTTCATCACTTCCCAACAGTTCTTTTCCACCGCCTTGCTGTCGGTTTCCGACACTAGGGTATGCAAATGCTGGGTTTCCTTGCCCAAGGCATCGGCGTCAATCCCGGCGATCCGTACCATATGGCCGTAATCGGTCACCACGGTGTAATTGCTGCCCAAGGCCTGATGGATGGTCACTTCCTGACCTTTACTCAAGGTGCCGTGGTTGCCGTCCGGAATGGTGACGATGTTGACGTCGCGGGTTAAAAATACAACTTCTCTGTCTGCCATAAGTTTCTTAAGGTTTGAAAGTTTGGGCGTCAATAATTTGACCGGTCTTGCCGATACTGGCGTCGCTGAATAAGTAAACATACAGCGGGTCCAAGCTGTTCATGCTTGGCAGCCTGGTTTTATCTTCGGCCGGGAAAGCTTTCTTCCGTAATGGCGAATCCACCGGTCCCGGGACCAAAGTATTAACACGGATTTTTCCAGCTGCTTCCAGTTCTAGGGCCAGAATACCGGCTAAGCCTTCCAGCGCGATTTTCGCTACGCCGTAAGCACCTGAATAAGCCTGGACTTTACGCGCCGAGGAATCGGAAATAAACACGATGGAAGCATGCTCGCTGCGTTGCAGCAAAGGCAACAACACCCGGCACAACAGGAAAGGCGCACTGAGGTTGACGTTTAAGGCATGTCCCCAATCCTTGGTTTTGTAATTGGCGATGGGGCTGTAAGCGCTAAACTCCACGGCCGCATGCAATACGCCATGCAAAGCACCGTAGCGTTGCGCTATCGCTTCGGCCATTTCTTCGTATTGCGCTTCACTGGCACCGGCCAAATCGAAGGGATACATCACCGGTTCAGGACCGCCGGCAGCGACAATCGCATCGTAGATTTTTTCCAGCTTGGGAATGCTTTTATCCAGCAGAATGATTTGCGCGCCCTGCCCGGCTAATGCCAGCGCCGCCGTGCCGCCCAGACCGCCGCCGGCTCCGGTAATCAGTAAAACCTTATTGCTTAATGACATAAATTAGCGTGTATCCATTCCATCAATTGAGGCGGCTGTTCGATCAAAGCGTCGGCACCCCAGGTATCGGGCTGATCGTCGCTTTGCAAATAACCGTATAGTGCCGCCAGGGTTTTCATATTCGCGCGTTTGCCGGCGGTAATGTCGTGTATCGCATCGCCGATATACACGCAATTCTCCGGCGCTACCCCGGCTTGACGGCAGGCGGCCAACATCGGTTCCGGATGCGGCTTGCTATTGGCAGTGGTATCGCCACTGATAATGCAGGCGGCTCGGTCGCTGAGTTGCATCGCCTCCATCAAGGGCACGGTAAAACGGGATTTTTTGTTGGTGACTACGCCCCACTTCAAACCCAGTTGTTCTATCGCTTCCAAACTATCGGCAATGCCGTGAAAAAAACGGCTATGTTCGGCGATATTCTGTTCGTAGGTATCCAGCATAAAGGCCAGCATCTGCTGCGCCAAGCTGTCTTCAACGCTCACGCAATGCCTGATCATCGGCATGGCACCGTGGGAAATGAAGGGCCGCACTGTCTCCGCAGGCGCTTCCGGAAAACCGTGGGCCAGCAGCGTCTTGTTCAAACAGGCGATCAGATCGGGTGCGGTATCGACCAAGGTCCCGTCCAGATCAAACAGCACGCAATCCAGTTTAAATCCAGTCATGCTGCGTTACTCGGGGCGCTGAAACGCCGCTATATAGTTGACGTCTATATCTTTACCCAAACTAAAGCGCTTGCTAAACGGACTGTATTCGATACCGACCATCCCTTGCAGTTCCAGTCCGGCGTTTCTAGCCATTTGCCCAAGCTCGGAAGGTTTGATAAAGGTTTTATAGTCGTGCGTGCCTTTGGGTACCATTTTCAGCACATGCTCGGCCGCGACAATTGCCAGCAACCAGGCTTTCGGCACCCGATTCAATGTCGAGAAAAACACCATGCCGCCGGGCTTAACCAGTGTTGCGCACGCGGCAATGATGGATGCCGGATCAGGCACGTGCTCCAGCATTTCCATGCAGGTGACATGATCGAAGCCGGCCGGCTGTTCCTCGGCCAGTTGTTCGGCGCTGATTTTCCGGTAACTGGCGTTGACGCCGGTTTCCAGGCCATGCAAATCGGCAATATCCAGCAAGTCTTCGCTTAAATCCACACCCAAGGCATCCGCGCCGGCTTTCGCCAAACCTTCGGTAAGAATCCCGCCGCCGCAACCGACATCCACCACCCGCTTGCCTGACAAATCGGCGTATTGCTGAATGAACTGCAAGCGCAAAGGATTGACGTCATGCAAGGTTTTAAATTCGCCGTTCGGATCCCACCAACGCTCGGCTTGCGAGCCAAACTTATGAATTTCGTGAGGATGTACGTTTTCTGTCGCTGTCATAATGCCAACCTGTTCATGGGGCTATAGTTTACTGTATTACTAGGTTATTCGTCATGTGCCAACTTCCGGCCCTGATCTTGAATTCAGTACCACGGCTTGAATGGCCTTTAACAAGGCCTCTCGGCGACTTCTAAAATGGCTGTTAATTCGCGGGATGTTCTTGCAAGCGTTCTTGCCAAAGCGTGACTTTTTGTCGCAGAGCCGGAACATCAAACGAGGTCAATTCGCGCTTGCGCAGTAACTGCTTGCCGTTAATCCAAACATCAGTCACCTGATGCCGGCCGGCGGCATAGACGATTTGCGCCAGCGGATTAAACAAGGGTTGAGTTTCCAGTTCACTCAGATCTATCGCTACCACGTCGGCCGCTTTGCCGATAACCAGTGAACCGATTTCAGCGTCCAAACCCAAGGCCTTGGCGCCGTTAATAGTCGCCATTTCCAACGCTGTCGTCGCCGATACCGCGCTGGCATCGCCTGCTACCCCCTTACCCAGCAAGGCTGCGGTACGCATTTCCGACAGCATATCCAGATCGTTATTGCTGGCGGCACCGTCGGTGCCCAAGGCCACATTGATACCCGCAGCCAGACACGCCGACACCGGACAAAAGCCACTAGCCAATTTCAAATTGGATTCCGGGCAATGCACGATGTGGCCGCCGGTTTCCGCGTAAAGTTGGATGTCCTCGCTGGACAATTGCGTCATATGCACTGCGATAAACGACGGCGTCAACAAACCCAGTTCATGTAAACGCTGTAGCGGCGTTTGGCCGTTTTTACCTTTTTGCTCGTCGACTTCGTGGGCGGTTTCGTGTAGGTGCATGTGCACGGTCAGATTCATCTCGTCGGCGTAGGTGATGACATTACGCAACGGTCCGTCCGACACGGTGTATGGCGCGTGCGGCGCAAACGAGGTGCTGATCAAAGTTTCGTGCCGGAGTTGCTCGTGGAGCGCCAAACCCTTGGTCAGATAGGCGTCCGCGTTTTCCGCCCAGACGGTCGGAAAATCGAACACGATCAAACCGATATTGGCGCGTATGCCGTGTTGCATGGCTTGTTGCGCGACGATTTCCGGAAAAAAATACATGTCATTAAAGCAGGTCGTGCCGCAGCGCAGCATCTCGGCAATCGCCAGATCGGTGCCATCCCTGACAAATGCTTCGCTGACCCATTTTTGCTCGGCCGGCCAGATATGGTTTTGCAGCCAATCCATCAGATGCAGATCGTCGGCAATCCCGCGCAGCAAGGACATCGCGGCGTGGGTATGGCAGTTAATCAAACCCGGAATCAGTGCATGCTGATCCAACACTTCGAGCTGTCGGGCTTGGTACTTTGACATGGCCTGCTCGGTCGGTAACAAATCGACAATTCTGCCGTCATCTATCACAAGACTGGCGTGCTCATGGATTTCGGACGCCGGCTCTACCGGTATTATCCAACGGGCTTGAATGAGAAGGTCGACCAGCATGGGTTCTCCCGATATGCAAAGCGGCGATTATACCTCGTTAGCCGGCTTGCTCGCCTGCGGAGAACAGCGCAGGCCGCCACCCACTCCGACCCACACCCCGATTTAATTTTGTTGAACGTCATGATGCCGGAATGGGACGGGGGCGCTTTACCGTCTCGCCTGCGCGAAAACCCAACCCCCGCGATTGTATTGACACGGATCGCAGCCAACGGGAAGTCAATATCCCCCGGCAGTAAGTGCAAAAACACCTTAAAATAGCACTCGTACAACGGACTACCGCCGCATCTGATTTGCCTTTTCAACGCAAATTGGCCGCGCTTTTACCTCAAGCGCATAGGGAAAAGAGCAGTTGCCGGGCATTTCATAACCTCCTCAAATATAGATTTAGACGAAATCATCATGACTACAACGCAAAAACTTTCCGTACAAGCCTTGCAATGGAGCGGACACAGCCTGAAAGTGCTGGACCAGCGCTTGCTGCCGGAAACCATCACTTACGACGAATACAACGATGCCGCCGGCGTTACCGAGGCCATTGCCTCAATGCGGGTGCGCGGCGCCCCGGCCATAGGCATCGCTGCCGCCTACGGCGTCGTGCTATCGGCGATGCAGCATTATCCGCAGGCCGATTGGCAAGCTGCCGTTGCCGAAGACATTCAACAACTCGCCGCGTCCCGGCCGACGGCGGTAAACCTGTTCTGGGCGCTGGATAAAATGCGCGGCTTGTTAGCGGAAAATCCGGCGGAACCGATCGCGGCGCTGAGCCAGTTGGCCGAGCAAATTCACGCCGATGACATCGCCGCCAATCACGCCATGGGCGAACGCGGCGCGGATGTCATCGGCAATGCTAAAGCGGTATTGACGCATTGCAACGCCGGCGCGCTGGCCACCGGCGGTTACGGCACCGCACTGGGCGTGATCCGCAGCTTGCACAAGCGCGGTCAATTGCACAACGTCTACGCCGACGAAACCCGGCCCTGGCTGCAAGGCGCGCGTTTGACGGTGTGGGAATTGGCGCAGGACGGTATTCCGGCTACGCTGATCGCCGATTCGGCGGCGGCCTGGCTGATGAAATCCGGCAAAATCGATTGGATCATCGTGGGCGCCGACCGCATCGCCGCCAACGGCGACGTGGCTAACAAGATCGGCACCTATTCGCTGGCGGTGTTGGCAAAACAGCACGGGGTGAAAATGATGGTAGCTGCACCCTCCTCCACCTTCGATTTCAGCATGGAGAACGGCGACAGTATCGAAATCGAACAACGCAATCCCAAAGAATTATTGGCTGATTGTTACGTAGAGGACGGCTCTCTGGTGAACGCCTGGAACCCGGTATTCGACGTCACCCCGGCCGCCCTGATTAGCGCCATCGTCACCGAACGCGGCGTGGTTATCGATCCCGGCCTGCACGGGGTAAGGAGCTTGGCACCATGTTAAATATACCGCGCGGCAATAACCCTGTCTTTGCGCTGACCTGCTTGTGGCAGGGCGTGAAAATGCTCACCCACCCCGAATTGCGCAAATACCTATTGATACCTTTGTTCATCAATATGGTGTTGTACACCGGCGCCTTCGTGCTGGGCTACCATTCGGTATCGGCTTTGATTCATTCCTTTATCCCGGACTGGTTGTCATGGCTAAATTGGATTTTATGGCCGCTGTTTTTTGTCAGCTTTTTAGTGATCGGCTTCTTTACCTTCACCCTGTTTGCCAATCTGATCGCCGCGCCGTATTACAGCCAGCTAGCCGCTAAGACGCTGCAACTGATCAGCGGCGGCAGCGTGGTCAAAGCCGAACTGCCTTGGGATAAGGTGTTTTTCGGCGAATTGCGCCGGGTCGGCTATCTGTTGCTGCGCGTCTTGCCCTTGCTGCTGCTGTTTTTGATTCCGGTCGTCAATCTGATCGCGCCCTTTGTATGGGCGGTGTTTGCGGCCTGGGGCATCGCGATGGAGTTTTTGGCGTATCCGCTGGAAGAACGCGGCCTGCCGTTTCCCGAACAAAAACAATTCATGCAACAAACCCGTTGGGGCGTATTAAGCTTCGGCGGCTTGACCGGCCTGGGTTTGACGCTGCCTATCGTGAATTTATTAATGGGCCAAGCTGCTGTGATAGGTGCGACGATTTATGTATACCGTTTGTCGGAGGCCGAGCAGACGCCTGATTAGCGTTGCATTCCGAAATCAAATAAACCGTGCTTTCAAATCCATATTATTGAGTGACGGCCAACACCTAAACCTCGCTAGCGTAGAGTAACTCGTAGCCTATTCTACCCGTGTTGCATCAACCACTAAACTTGACGAGAGCCCTTGATCGTCAACCACGACGATCTCGACGCGGCCGGGTTTCGCCGGCCACAACACAGTAGCACCTTCACCTACAAAACTATCGTCTACAAACCAAAATAAACGATGCTGACCACCGGCGGCGATAGCGCTGAATTCAATGCCGTTTTGCTGCCCGCCGCGTACCGGATAGCTCACCCCTGGTTGCGGAGACACTATTTTGGGCGAATCGATTACCACATCGACAGCTGGACTTTGCTCGCATAAGCGTTCGAAAGGTGGCGGATTGTCATGGCGGATGCCGGCCTGACGGAACGCCTCCAACTCGTCACTATCCCAAAATTCAGCGACACGGGTTTCGCCTGGCGTATCGTCTTCCGGGCACTTTCGTAAGCCGTTGGCCGGGTTGATACGTATCGATCTATGCAAGGTGCAGGTTTTAATTGGCGACACGCCTGGAATAATCCAGCCTTCCTTGCGATGTGGGCACCAATCAGATACCGGTTGTCCCGACAACGGGCAGATTTCGATGCGTTTCAACCCAGGTGGCGGAATTTTATCGACAGGACTCGGCCGCTCCATGGCGACGGCATCCAGAATATCGAACAACAGCGGCCCTAGCAATTCTCGTCCGACCAAGTGGCGGTTGGGGCTGCCGTCAAAATTGCCGGCCCAGACACCGACCAGCAAATCGCCCATGACGCCTATGGCCCAGGCATCTTTCAGGCCGGAAGACGTACCGGTTTTCCACGCGACGGCCCGTTGTCGACCGAAACTGCGTCCGCCAAAACTGCGTTGCGGGCGTGGATTGCTTTCCAGCATTTCGCCGACTAGAAACGCCGATTCCGGCGTCAACAGCGGCTTACCTGCAGGTTGATCCTCCTGATTCAACCACCGTAATTCCCGCAACTCACCGGCATTGGCCAACATGCCGTACAGTTTCATTAAATCCTCCATGGAGATCTCTGCTCCACCTATCGCTAGACTCAGCCCGTAATTGGCGGCCTGTTTGGGGATATTTATGCCGGCCTGAAGTAGAAATTGGTGAAACGTCGGTTTTTGCAACTGCGCCAACAGGCTGATAGCCGGAATATTTCGGCTGCGCACCAAGGCCTCGGTGGCCGACAGCGGGCCGTAGAAGTTACGCTCGAAGTTTTCCGGTTGGTAGTCGCCCAGACGCAACGGCGTATCCTTTAGACGAGTATCCGGCGTGATCAGACCTTGAGTGATGGCCTGAGCATAAATGAAGGGCTTCAAGGTAGATCCTGGCGAACGCGGCGATTTCAAGCCATTGACGTAACCATGAATATCGGCGTTGAAATAATCCGCCGAACCAACATAGCCCAACACCGCCATACTCGGCGCATGCAACACCATCACACTGGCGTTGGCTACGCCCTGTAATCTATGTTGACGCAGAAAACCGCCCAGCAATTCCTCGCTTAGTGCCTGCACGGTGCCATCCAACGTTGACGACAAGGTTGCCGATTCAGGATGTAGACTATGCAATCGTTCGGCGAAATGTGGCGCGCCGAACGGCAGCTCCTTACGCGACCTGAACCAGAGACGGTCGAATCCGGGATCGTTACCGTATGCCGCCTGCCAGGCCAAGTGCAGCCTTTGCCGTGCAGCAGGATTCATAGGTGCCCTTGCGTGGGGGTTTTGCGGTATCAGCGCCAGAGCCCGCGCCTCGTCTTGATTGAGCGCCGAAACCGGCTTGTGGAAATAAACCCAGGCCGCCGCGCCGGCGCCCTCAATGTTGGCGCCATAGGGCGCCAGATTAAGATAGGCTTCCAACAATGCCGTTTTAGTGAAATGCCGCTCCAACCACAAGGCATAAGCCATTTGCTTTAACTTGCCGTCTACGGTATCGGTCTTCAAGCGCCAGCGCTGCCGCGCTAATTGCATGCTCAGCGTAGATGCGCCCATCCGACGATCTTGCGTGATCAAACTGCTCCACACCGCCCGCAACAGCGACACCGGATTGATACCGGGATGCTGGTAAAACCAGCGGTCTTCGTAATGCAGCGTCGCATCTTGCAAGGATTGCGGCAGTTCTGCCAATGGCGTCCACAGCCGGTATTTTTCGTCGGACGTTAGACTCAATCGCAGCAAGCGACCATCGTTGTCGGTCACGACATACGAGCCGTTGGCTCGGTTGACCAACAACGGTTGCGGGCTAAAGCCCTGTGCCAGCCAGATCAGCAATGTCAGTAAAACCGTCGCCAACAGCAGGCGTTTGGCCGGCGAGGATTTCAAAACCTTGGCGGTAAATTTCATTAGTTTTGGTGAAATAGAGACCAAGCGGCGACAATTCACCTCCATTTTGAGAGATTTTGTCGGCGCATCTAACCTGATCCGTTAAGCAAATATTGCCTGACCGTTGCCTAGCAGTTTGGAAAAAAAATTCAGCCCGCGACCCAGCATCCAGCGTTCGCCGTTTAACCGCCGCCCAATTTTCGGCATTTTCGTACCAGGCAATCCCCACTTCCATACCTTACTTGAGGTTTTTTCCGCACGTAAACCTTCGATAAAGCTGGACTCCAGAGCTTCCAGGAATCCTGTTCAATATGGCTGTTTATTAATCCGCCGCATGCTCATTAAGCCAGCCTTTCAGCACATCATTCATCCGCGTTTGCCAGCCACAGCCTCTGGCAAGGAAGGCCTCCAGTACATCCTTATCGAAACGAGCAATAGCTGGTGATATGAGCAAGGTTGCCCGGCAGATGCACGAAGGTCAATACCATTAACAAATGGAATAAATAGGTAAACGATTGCGGCGGCTTTAGCCGTTGCGTTGCGTTCCCGCATCCAAGCGATAAAGAACAATTGAGTACGCAATCAGCATCCATAAAGTATCTTCCTTTTTTATTATTCATCTACCTTCACCACGTCCCCCAATCCTCTAAACAAAATCTCGCTGTCATACATCCCCTCTGCAAACACAGGCGGCACCTTGTAAGTGCCTGAGTTCAAGGGCTTCAAGCGGAACTCAAAATATTTTTCGCCGCCGTCCAGCGCGCCGAACATCACTAAACGATCTTCCTGTACGTCGATGTAATCCGGCTGCCAGAGCGGTTTCTTGTCTATAGGCAGCGACTTGCGCTCGGCCAAGCCTTGCTCGCTCAGGTCGATTTCGAAACCGCCGGGGATCAGCATCACCACCGCCACGTCCTTCATCGCCCGATCAGGATGCAGGCCCACCCGAACGTACAGCTTGTCCTGCAATCCGATGTGGTCGACTTTTTCGCCTTTATCGTTGAGCAACTGCCTGGTAATGCTGAGCTTTTCGACGATGGCTGTGGCGGGCGCGGCTTTGTCGTAGCCACGTTCGCTAAGCTGGTAGTACAGATTCCAACTGCCTTCACCGCGAATTTCCAAAGGCCGCAGCGCCGGCGTCAGCATGGCACTCTTGATGGTTTTGCCTTCCAGGGCCAGTTGTGCCAGCGGCGTGCCGGCCAACACCGTAAAGGTTTTTTGCTGATCCTGTTCAAAGCGCGTCCACAAGCTGCCCAGGCCCAGCAAAGCCATCGATCCACGGAACGAGTTCATCCGCTGTTTGACCAAATCCTGGCCCAGCTCCAGCAGATAGCGGCCGAATTGCGGGTCCTGACTGTCGATCAACTCCGGCATGTGCTTGCCGACCAAATACAGGTATAGACTCAGATCTTCCGGATTGTTATGAATGTCCTTGGGCAACAAGCCGCTGGATTTCCATTGTCGCTGGAATTCGCCGAAATGGCGGTCGGCATCCTGATCCAGATGATGCAGCTTGTAGGCGGCACCAATGAAGAAACGGCTGCGGCTAGCTATTGCGTTTCCGCTGCTTTTGCTTTGCGCCTGCAGATCGGCTTCGAAAGCCCGCAAGCGTTCGGCCACATTCCGGCCGCTTCGAGCCAACAGATAGAACGCATAGGCTTTGGCGTCGTGTTGCAGGAATTGGTATTGCCGGGATTGGGCATACTCGTCGGCAAAACCCAGCGCGCGTTCCAGCATCGCTTCCGGGACCTGATGGCCGCGCTCCTTGGCTTCCATCAACATATGGGTGGCATACATCGAGTAAAACGGCATGCCTTCGTCCGCCACCGTCCAATAACCAAAACTGCCGTCATGCCTCTGCCGGGTTTGCAGGGTGTGAATGCTGCGGCCAAGCAATTGCTGAACGTCGTCGGCCGACAAACCCAATTCAGGATTGGTGCCCAACACCACCGCTGGGAAGGCTTGGCTGGTGATCTGTTCGGTACAACCGTAAGGATAGTGTTTCAGATAATCGACGATGCCGCGCAGATAGGCTGCCGGCGTCATGGACACTGAAAACTCCACATGCCGTTGGGCGTCATACATGTCGCGTTTCACGTCCAACTGGCGCACATTGCCCTTGCGCTGTTCCTCTATGGTCAGCACCCCACCTTGCAGCGTCGTGAGTAAGGGTTGCGACGGCCGGATGCTGATTTCCTCGCGGTAATCGGCGCTCTTGTCGGCGCCAGAGACCTGGTAATGCACATCGACGGGACCGAGTTTGTTGTCCTTGACCTTGGCATGGAAACGCACCGTGCCATCCTGGCCCTGAGCCAGCGTCAGAATTTGCGGATTGGGTGACAACAATTCCAACGAATCGCCGGCGGCGACATTGACTTGCAAGGGCAGATTGCCGGCTGCGCCGCTATTGTTGGCGACGAGTACGCCCATGTCGAACTCGTCGCCTGGCGCGGCAACATAGGGTTGCTGCGGCTGGATCACGTAAGCCTGGCTGGCAACGCTGCTCGCCACCGGCACCGCCAGTTTGCCGGCATTGGCCGCCACGGCGATCACGCGGATTTTGCCATTGAAATAATCCGGCACTGGAATCGCCAGGCTGTGTTCACCAGGCTGAGCGTCGATGATGCCGGACCAGAACGCCATAGGCGGTTTGTGTTTGCGGGCGAAGGGATTTTTATATTTACCCAGCTGCGCATCCTCATCGCCGCCCGGCGCAGATAGATGCTGTACCAAGGCAAAATCCGGCAAGATCAAATCCAGAATCTGGTGGCTTTTAACCTGCAAGGCGCGTTTGCGGAAGAAATAATCCAACGGTGCCGGATTCTGATAATGGGCAAACTGCAAAATGCCCTCGTCGACTGCGTATAACACCAATTTGGTCGGTTCCTTGACACGGTAGCCCACATCCAGCGTTTTGCCGGGTTGCACGGTCTCCGGCACCTTAAGTGCTATCTCCTGGGTATAGCGTTGTTTGGAGATATTGAACGGCACCACGCCATAGCTGAGCGGACTCATGTAAATTTCCCGCGAATCCAGCGAACGAACGAAAGCCACCGACAGATAGGCGTTGCCGCTGATATTTTTCGGCAACACGACGCGCTGGCGGGAGGCAGTGGTGCTGGTCTTGAACCATTGGCTGGTGAGTACGCCGTCCTGTTCGACGGTAATCAAACCCGCGCCCTGATACGGCGCGACCATTTGTACTTCCAGAGTTTCGCCGGGTTGATACTCGGTCTTATTCAGGGTCAGATTCAGCTCGGCGTTGTGCTCGATGTTGCGGGTGACGTTGCCGGCACCGGCGATGGTGTAATCGACTCGGTTCAGTTCCTCGCCCTGGGTGTTTTTGAAGATTACATAGAAACGGCCGGGGTTGTCGCTGGGCAAGATCAAGTCGGCCATGCCCTTGGTCAAGATCAGCGGCAGAGTTTTGCGCAGTTCCTGGCGTTGCATGGACTGGTATTGATACAAGCCGTCGTTGCGTTTAACCAGCGTCGAAACATAGCGGGTTTCGAATATCTCGGCATTCAATGTTTCGGTTTGCCGTGGCTGAAAGTCGCTGCCCAGAGCCAGCAAATCCAGCTTGCGCTTACTGTCCTTGGCAATGAAATCCAGACTGCCATCGGGTTTATAACCCAACATATAAGCCTGTTTGGACACCAGCGCCGAAGTCATGGCCACCACCGAGCGGCCCGAGCCTTTCTCGAAGCCCTCCCCGGCCAGCGCTATTTCGTAGACCGGTTCGGCAACGCTTGCCAGAGGCAGGTCAAATACGGCTTCGCCCTGGGCGTTGGTCTTGGTTTCACCCAACTCTTGAGGCACATCAGGGATGCTATCCGTCGCAGAACGCCGGAAACGGTAATCGGCATAACCCGGCACTTGGCCTGACCAAGACCTTGCGGTCAATTGCAGTTTGGCGCTATTGCCTTCGGCCGGGGTGCCGAACAGGTTGCGGACCGTGACTTTGGCCTTGGCAGCATCAGGGGATAGCCACCCCTTGGCCGGCGCGGCGGGAATCTCAGTTTTGACCTGCAAGCGATCAGGCTGAAACTCCTCTATTCTGACCTTGGTGCTGCCCAACGACTTTTTACTCTTGTCAGCAACGATCAACTCCACGCGATAGGTACCGGTCTTGCCGGCGGCTGAACTGGTCCAGGCGATTTCCTCGAAACCTTCGGCGCCGAAACTCAAGGTTTTGCTCCAGACTTCCTGATTTTCCGGGTCGCTGATCACGGCTTTCAAAGGCAAACCGGCCGGCAGCGCCGACCAATCGCGTTTGCGCAAAATCGCACCGATTTTCAGCGTGTCGCCGGGCCGGTAGATGCCGCGATCCGAGAACAAAAAGGCTTGCAGGCTGTCGGCATTATCGCGCAGGCCGTCTATATCGAAGCGCGACACATCCAGCTGTCGGTTGCTACGGTTAAACGGCAGAAAGCTCAGGTCGCCGTCTTTCTCTGCCAAATAAACGGTCGGGGTTTTCTCATCTTTTAGGCCTTCGGTAGTCGGAAAGATGACTTTGCCTTGTGCGTCGGTCTTGCCGGAAAACACCGCCACGCCGTTCTTGCCCAGCAGCGACACTTGCACGCCAGCGACCGGCTGGCCGCTGCGAAAGGACATTACAAATACTTCTTGCTTGCCGTCGGAGGCGGTTTTAACCAACAGCCCCATATCGGTCAGCAGCACCAGACGTTTATCGGTGCCGAGCACTGGTACTTCGCTTGCCGAGCCGGCGCACTCTGCTTGGCTTTGCTCATCCTCGTCGCCCGGCTCGATAAGCTCCGCATTCTCGTTTTCAACATCGTCAACGGCTGAAGTTTCTTCGCTACATGCTTTGGAGGCTTCGGGCTTTTTTTCCCCTACCGACAGAATGAACAAGCCTCGCGGCGGAAAGCCTTTGTCGCGAGTAAAACGGCCGAAGTCCACCGCGAAATACTGGCGTTCCATTTCCTTGCCGGCGGGTAAAGCCTGGTCGTAACCGAATTTCTCGGCGAAATGCTCGATTGGCAGGCTGAAGCTGGGATTTTCGAAATTACCGGAGGTGAAATGCACGACATGGTGCATGTTGTGCGGTAACACCCTTTGCAACTCCACGTGCACGTTTTGCACGCCGCGCGCGGTAACGCCCAATTGTTTATTGCCGCTGAGACTGAGCAAGGCACCTTCGTGGAGGATTTTCAGCTCGCGTTGATTAGCGCCCAATTCCTGTAAATAGCGGGCGTCGCCGCTCAGTTTAAAACCGTCCAGGCTTTCGATGCCTTTGTTGACCTTGACCAACAACCGGCTATTTTCCGGAGCCGCGAAACTCAAATGCTGAACCGTAGGATCTTCACTACCCGATTCGCGCCATTTTAACGCCGCCGGCGTCGACATTTTAATGACGTCGGAGTCGATCTGATTGGCGCTTTGCCATTCGGCAACATCTTTTTCGGCGCAAAACTTGGGTCTGACGGGATTTTTGATCCGGCAATCCGGCAACACGTAGACTTCGACGGCTTTTTCCAACCCGGCCGGGTCTTTCAGTGCAATATTGGTTTTCAGCACAAGCAAACGTTCGATACTGTCATCTTGCTTGATGACACTTTGGACAGCCAGACTTTCTATTTTCAAATAATCCAGTGCGCTGGGCACGGCCAGTACGCCGATTGCTTCCTGCTTGCTCGGCTCGCCGCCGCTTTGGGCAACGACGCCTTTATCGACAACGATCTTGATTTCGCTCGGATCGTCGACCAAGTGTAATGCCGTGGTTTTCAGATAGGCCAGTTTGGGATTTTTGTCGTCGTAGCTAAGCTCGTAGCCGATCGCATCCTGGAACGTTCTAGCCGGCAAACGCCGCGACCACACCGCTGTTTTGGCGGCCAAACCATCGCGTTGCGGTGGATAATTGAAAGTCAGGATGGCCGTGGCGCGTTTAATCTTGGCATCTATCGGGTCGTTGTAAAGCCGAACATTGCCGACCGACACAGTTAGATCCGGCATCGTCACGTAGCCGGAATACTGCGGCTTTTCAAACTTCAGCGCCGGAAAGGCCGATTGCTCAAGCTTGACTTCATATGCTTGGCCGGGTTTCAACGCATCCGCCGCCTTCGGGGTAAAAACCAAATCGCCATCGCCTTTGGATTCTCCATAGAACCATTGTCCTTCCATTTCGGGCACGATGCGGACGCCGGCAGCCACGGGCTCGCCGGCCTTGGTTTTCTTGACAGACTCTGTCAAATCCGTACCTCTGAGCCGAACACTGATTTTGCCGTCGTATTGATTGGCCCAGATATCGGTGACGCTGGGAGTAACGGCTTTCGGCGCATCGAACTTATCCCAATCCCCCCGTATCATCGGCAACTCGCATTCGGCACCAGTTGCCAATTCAGCTTCGGTCGCGGCCTGATTGACAGCCAGCAACCACACTTTGCCGGCTTTAAAGCTTGCTTTAATAACAGAATCCTCGGCCGGACGCAGCAGTTGGTCGCTACTGGCCTTAATACGCACGCCTTGACTGGCACGAATTTCTATCGCCGTGCCGTTGGCCATCGCGACGCTGAAAGAAGGACGGGCTAAAGGATAATTAAACTCCAAGTTAAATTCCAACGAACGCCGCAAGGGTGCGTCGTGACTATCGACCCATTGGCATTCGTGGCGAATCATTTGCAATTCGGGAGTATGGAATTTTAGATCGGCTTGCTCCAGCTTGTAGCTGGGATGCAATTTCACGTCAGCCAAAGAAATTTTCAGATTAGTATCAGGCGTAATCGTCTGTCTCGCCGGAAAAAACGCCAACCGCGACGGATCCTGCCACCGCCACACACCCTCCATGGCCGGTTCCAGTTGCGGAATCCCGTCCTTCAAAGGCAAACTTTTGTCATCCGGTGGCGCGATGGCATCGGTAAAATTCAGTACCAACACCGGCGTCCAGTGTTGATGGTTCAACAGATATATCATCGGCGGAGCGACGCTTTTGCTATCCTCTCGGCAACCGTTCAGCATCAATAACAGCCAGGCTAAGGCCACTAAACCGCTTAAAAATCCCTTGCGTAGCGAGATAGTTAACATCGACTTTTCCTTTTGATCTACTTTGGAGGGCGCCTTTCTCCCCAACAATACAATACTGAGGCGAATAGACTAACGACTGGCCGGACATTTCCGAAAATCCGAGCGCTTACACCATCGCTTCGCTGAGGACTCACAAACCATGCCTATTGGCCGACAAGCATAGACCATCCGTTATTTTTGTCGCCAAACGAATTTTGCTGACCTGCAATGGTGCCGCCGAAAGAGAAGTTCAGCGACTGTGACACCATGTTTACTCGTGTCTTTGGAATCCTTGCCGAACGTTACCCACCGAAAACTTTCACAATTTCTGCCAGACCAAAGCCGGTATTTTCCAATCATTGTGTCAAAACCCACCTGGGTCGTGACACAACAATCAAATAGCTTCGTTCAATCAATTTCCACTGAGTCTCACACTCGGCATTAAAACTTGATCGTCAAGCCCACAAACGCCGAGCGGCCCATGCCTGCGATGTTTCTGCCCCAAGGCACCGTGACATTGGCGGCTGCGGTGGGATTCATGCCGTAGCGGTCGCCCAGATAGGCGCCTGCCAATGGATGGTAATACTGTTTATCCAGCACGTTATCCAGACCCACATCAAACCGCACTTTGCCCCATTCGTAGCCGGTGCGGGCGTTTAACAAAATGTACGCCGCCGTCTCGGTTTCGTTGCGGATGGCCTGTACATCGTCTTTACCGTCGACGAATTGCATTTCTATGGCGCTTTGCCAGCTGCTCAAACGGTGATCCAAGCTCAGTTTCATATTAAACGGCATCATGTGATACAGATTGCCGCCGTCCATGCGCTCGCCACGCACGTAACTCATGGTGGTATGGGCCGCAAATTCACCGACGGTTTGGTCTTTATAAATCCGCGTCCGGCCGGATACATCCATCCCCCACAGCCGGACGTCGTGATTGGCATATTGCAGATAGACGAAGCTGTTGGTGGCGGTTTGAGGTGTGGCTTTGCAACCGCTGGCCGCCGCATTGGAAGCACTGACGCAGCGGTCCGCATCGATGAAATTGTTCACGTAGGTGAAATACGGCGTGACATTCAGTTCCCACAGATTATTTTTCGGTTCGTGGAATGCGGCGGTCAAGCTGACGGTGTGCGCGGTTTCCTCGGTTAAATCCATATTGCCGACGTAGCCGTTGCCGTCGCCATGCCAGCCTATCATCGCCATGTCCATGTTGCGCGCCCCCCATACGTAGCGTTCGTATAAATTAGGCGCGCGGTTTTTCCGGGCGTAGCCCAATTCGTATTGGCTCATGTCGTTGGGGGTGAATTGCACCAGAGCTGTGACATCGAAAGTATCGTTACTGCGTTCTCGGTCGCGGGCATTGAAGGCATTGGCGGCGTTTAATGCAGTGATTGCCCCGGCTCTATCCACCGTACGAGTCGGACCGGTGTTGATCAAATCGGGGTTGTAGGGTTGAACATCGCCGGTATTGGTGGTGGTGTGATCGTAACGTAGACCCAACAAGCTACGCCATTTGGCATCCCAATTGGCTTCCCACTCGCCAAAAAAGCCCACCCGGTCGCGTTCGCCGTTGTTGATGTTCAAATAAGCTTCCGGCGCCATCATCCAATAGGCGCTGCGGGCGTCGGTGTTATTGGCGGCAATGCTGGTATTGGTGTGGACCGCCGGCCAGTAATCGTTGATTTTGTTGCTGTGATATTCGTTGCCGATGCGGAAGGTGTCGCGTTTGTTGAACGGAATTTCCGCTTGGATTTTATACCCCAGGTTGCGGCCGCGAGTTTCCATCGGCATCTGATCGTTGGGCGGCGCAAAGGTGCCGCCGCTGGCGGTGCCATCCAGAAACTGGCTGTGTTTGTCCTCGCCAATGTCCATGCTGTGCTGGGTGCTTTCGAAATAGAATTTGCTCTCCAGCGAACCCCAATCGAAACTGCCCTTGTGCATGATATTGCCGAAGATGCTGTCGTTGTTGGTCAAGTCCATCCGCTGATTGGGAAAGCCTTGGAACGGAATATGCTGCTGACCGCCACGGATGACGACCAAATGTTTATCGGTTTTGAACGACAAGGCCGCCGAGTGGTTTTGGTTTTCATAAGCCGTGGATTTGACGATCTGGCCGTTGCCGTCGTTGTAATTCATGCTTTCGGTGTGCGAACCGGTATAGTCCAGCCGCACGTTTTGCGTCGCCACGCCGGCAGCGATGCTGCCGCCAAAGGCGTCGCCGTTGCTGCGGTAAAACGAGGATACGCTGCCGTCCAGCAAAATATCCTTGCCCGGCTCGGCAAATACCGGATCGGGCGTTTGCACGGAAATCGTGCCGCCGATACTGTCGCCGCCCAAGCTCACCGGGGTAACACCGGTCAAGATGGTGATCTTGCCGATATTGCTGCGGTCGATATATGACAACGGCGGATTCATGTGGTTGGCGCACGCCGAGGTCAGCGTCATACCGTTGATGTCGATTTTCACCCGGTCGTCGTTCAAACCGTGTATCACCGGCAAACTGGACACACCGCCGGCACCGTATAAACTCACCCCAGGCGTATCTTCCAGTAGTTTGGCGGTATCGCTGACCGCCGCGCGCTTGCTGGTGAGAATATCCGCTTCCATGTCTGAAGCATTTAACGCTTTTACCCCTGGAAACTTGTCGGTGACGATGACTTTTTCCAGTACCACTTCATCATCCAGTGAGTTTTCGATTGTGTCATCGGCGCTAACCGCCGAGCTAAAGCCGAGAGGCAGCATGCCAGTCGCCAACAAACCCAATAAGCCGAGACCTGTTGTTACTGACGAGGGGACGTGCCGGACCGTTTGTTGATTGTCTGTGCAGATTTTTTTCATAATTCGCCTTTCGAAAGTCAAAAATAACGTCAATTTGCTATTGCTCCCTACCAAGATCATCAAGACCTTTCCACTCTTGAAACCGTCAAAAAAGCTGGAATTCTGTGAAATGTCGAAACAGTTTTTATGATTGACTACTGCCGGAAGCCTGAAGCGGTCAATTAGCTATAACAAATTAAAGCGAACTATATTGTAATATTAGAATTATTTAATTCAAGTTATTGAACTATGTTATTTAACTTAATATTTGATAAATTTCAATAACTTATGCTGCCATGACAACAGTGATCAAAACAACGTAAGCAGTAATTTGCCAAACATCAGAATCGAAAGACCCGATGTTAGCGTTAAGTTTTGCGGTAACTCACTGCCGCCACTTACAATAATCACCATTTAGCCATTAACCTTTGAGAACACTCTATGAAATACCAACCTTGTATCGACCAATGCACATCCGAAGGCACCCACTGCGGCGGTTGCGGCAGATCGCACCAGGAAATCACCGACACCAAAAAATTGGTGTCATCGGTCGTGGAGTTTATCCGGGAGCATGACTACGAAAATCCCGAAGACTTTGTGGAACGGATCAGTAAAAGCATTTTGAAAAAGCTGCAAAAAACTGCCTGACCGTTACGAATTGATTGCGCCCCACTTCAACAAGGAGCGATCAGTAAAAAAAACGCCCTTAACGGGCGTTTTTGCTAACCAAGCCTTGCAACCGGCTATCAAGCTTTGCGCTGCTTCATACCGATAAACCCGGTCAGCACCGATCCAAACAACCAAACTGCGCCAGGAACCGGCACGGCGGCTGGCGTTACCGACACCAATTCGTAGCTGTAAGATGTTGCATTGTTGGCTTTATCGAATACCGCGCCGCCGAAACCGCCAAAGCCCATGCCGCTGTAATAATCAAAGCCAGTGGTGCCAAAGTAATTGGTGGCAATCAGTTCTTGTTGCGCGCCGTTAATCTCGTCGCCGAGATACGGGCTGTTGAGGTTGTAGACCATCGCCGACAAATCAGCCAGGTTATGAGTAAACGCAGCGACGATAGAGTTACCCGAGAACGACAAAGAAAACGCCGAGATTTCATTGAAATTCATCCCGAAATTGGCGCTTCCCACGTTAATTTGCCCGGAGTGATTGGCGTCATTCACGGTAAAACTACCGGAAATGGTCGCCCCGTCGTCAAAACCGGTTTGCACAAAATTGTAAACGGCCGCGTTAGCGCCGGGCGCCAATAACGCGGCCGCAACCGCCAAGGCCAGCTTTATAGATTTAGTTGTCATAATCAGCAGGCCTTATTGCGCGGGTGTGGAGGGCAGGAACGGCGAGAAACGGGTACCGGAGGAGGTGCCCAATAAGCCGAAATTATTGGTCCATTGCCCGATAAACGATTGTTTGTCCGGGGTAAATTGCAAATCAAAGAATGATTGCACGGTGACGTTCGGCGCCGGCGAAAAATCTAATTGTGCCACGGCCGAGCAATCGGTGTTCATGGTGGCGGTACCGCTGACCGGGCCGGCGAAACCAGGGGTAATAATTCCGCTTTGCGTGGTAGTGAATGCGCATGAACCGCCGACGACGCCGTTAAGAACCGTAATTTCACACCGTCCGGTATGCAGATTAGCCAGCGCCACGCTGTTTTGATACAGCACATAGCTGCCGTTCAAATTAGCGGCGCTACAACCTGGTGCGGCTTGAACTTGGCTGGACAGCCCCAACGTGGCAGCGAGCAGTAGATATTTAAAGTTTTTCATCGTGTCCTCTCGAAAATCTTGATAGTTATTTTGTGATTGGCGAATTACCCCTAATCATTCCTGCTGATTGCGATTCCGCGCAATCTGAGGCTTAAGTAGGGAAGCAACCCAAAACTACCTATCAATCCCTATGCCACCGATTTAGTAAAACATATAAAACAACAAGATAAGAGAAAACACGCATCCAATTCGTCCGGTAAAACAGACCGATTCAAACCGATTTATGCTAAAAATTAGTGTTATGTCACAAATTATTGTAAAAGTAAGTCGTATGCCCAAAAGAGGTGGGCAAATTTTCCAGGCCAAGGACATTTCACGACATGACCGACAGAAAAAAGGCGGGATACAAAAGGCTGCACAGTGACGAATTATCTATGCAACCCGGTCAGCAACAACATTGCTGGCGTCAATCCTTACCTTCTCAGCTTGGCGAGGGCAGATCGCTAATTTTTCAGCTCGATCCGTCCCTGAGTTACATAGAAACGACCTATCACCCCCTGCACGATCTGGCGATCACCAGCAAAATCGATTTCGGCGAACCACGCCTGGTAGTAACGCTTGGGATAACCGGTCACACCCGCTTCATCGACAGCGACAAGCACGAGCTGACATTCAGCGCAGGCCATACCACGATTACCAGTTTCGACAGCAGTCACGGCGAACGCCGGTACCAAGCAAATCAGCCTATAAAGCAATTGCGTTTTTCAATCGGCAAGCGCTGGATGGACCGTTATTTGGGCGAAAATGAATCGGCATTTTTCTTCCGGAACAATGCCTTGCAACTGTTAAGCAGCCGGCCAAGCCATACTCAAAGCACGATTTCTGCCCGGCAATTACTGGGATGTGACCTCAGCGCCCCTTTAGCACCGCTAACCTTAAACGGCCATGTCATGACGATACTGGCTAACGAACTAAGCGAACTCTGCCGGCCTGAAAAATATGGCTATTCCAGATTCGATGAAGCCAGCCGGCGCATGGCGGACCAGGCTCGCGAGATCCTCGAACTGCATTACCAAGACCCACCGTCGCTGGAACAGCTGGCAAAAACGCTAGGCATCTCCCCGTTCAAGTTAAAAAATCTGTTCCAACATTATTTTAATAACTCTCCTTATGGCGTAGTGACCGAGATCAGAATGCAGCATGCTTATCGCGCATTGGCGTCGACTCGGCAACCCGTCAGCTTGGTGGCAGAGATGGTGGGTTACAGGCACACCAGCAACTTCAGCTTGGCTTTTAGTAAACATTTTGGCGTCTCACCCAAACAAATTTCCAAGAAACGCTGAAAACCCCTGGTTTTCCCATTTCCACCAGTAACACATCCTGTTGTTAACAGGATTTGCCAAATCCAAGCAAATTTGCGGAAATGGCGGCTTTTCCAACAAAGCTTTCATTTTTGCAAACCATGAACAATACCGACTTGCAATCCCTCCCCCGCCAAAGTGTCCCAGCCTTCCCCGGTTGGTGGGCGGCGCTTGGGCCCGGCGTGGTGTGGATGGCGCTAGCGCAAGGCAGCGGCGAGTTGATCTGGTGGCCTTACATGATTGCCAAATACGGCCTGACTTTTTTATGGCTGCTGGTCCCGGCCTGTTTGCTGCAATATCCGTTGAACCTGGAAATTGGCCGTTACACGATGCTGACCGGCGAAAGCATTTTCCACGGATTTATTCGTTTGCATCGCGGCTTTGGGATCTTTCTGTGGCTGCTGATGACCGTGTCGTTCTTGTGGTTCGGTGCGTTTGCTTCGGCCGGCGGCACGGCGATGGCGGAATTGACGCACTGGCCGACAGGCTGGACCCAGCGCGGGCAAAGCTTGTTCTGGGGCTATGCTTCCATTGCGGTGTTCATTACCGCGATTCTGGCCAGCGGCGTGGTTTACACCCTGATAGAGCGCTTTATGAAACTGGTCGCGGTAGTGACCGTGGTCGGTTTAATGTCAGCCTGCCTGCAAAGCGATGTGCTTAAGGCCCTGCCGACGTTTAGTTTGGGCCTGCTCGGCCCGGTCGGCGAGATGCCGCGCCCCTGGGACAGCGCCGATGCCAGCAAGTTATTAACCGCAATTACCTTTGCCGGGCTGGGCGGCTTTTGGATTTTGTTTTATTCCTACTGGTTGCGCGACAAAGGTGCGGGCATGGCCGGCCTGGTGGGTCGTATCACCGGCTTGGGAGGTGCAGAAGAAGCTGTATTGAGCGACGGCTTCCTGCCCGCCGACGAAGCGGAAAGCGCAAAAAACTGGTCGACCTGGCGACGGTTTTTAAGCGCGGACATATTGGTCGGCATTATCGGCAATCTGCTCACCACGCTGATGACCTGTCTGCTGGCTTATGCGCTGTTGTTTCCCAAAGGTTTGCTGCCGCAGGAATACGAACTGGCGGTGGTGCAAAGCCAGTTTTTTGCGGTGAGTTGGGGCGAGATAGGCCGCTTACTGTTTTTGGTGGTGGCGGCCGCGTTTTTAACCGACACCTGGCTGGCCACCGCCGACGCGGTCAGCCGTATCCAGACCGATATTATTTTGACCTTGTTTCCGAAAAGCCGCCGTCTGCCGGCCCGGCGCTGGTATTACATCTTTCTGGGCTTATTGACGGTCATCACCTCGCTGACCATGCAACTCGACGCCCCTGGCCCGCTGATTTTAACCAGCGCGATCATCGGCTTCGGCGGCACCATCATGTTCCCGGTGGCGTTGTATCTGATCAACCACAAAATGCTGCCGCCACATTTGCCGGCATGGGCCAGACCTAAAGGTAAGCCGTGGCTGTTGGGTTTGAGCTTTGTGGTGTATTTGCTGTTGGCATTGTTGTATTTAAAGGCCAGCCTTAAACTTTGAGCCGGTTCGTCACGACAGCCAATCCTCTAATTTGAGACCCGGCACCCGCTGAAATTCCCGGGTATTATTCGTTATAACCGTTAAGTCATTGGCAACAGCGATAGCGGCAATCTGCAAATCATACGGGCCTATGGGTGTCCCTTGACTAGCCAAAAAGGCCCGAATCTCACCAAAACGCTGTGTTGCCGGGCCTGCAAAGGGTAAGCTTGGTACCCATTCTAATAACGTAAGCAGGCGGGAGCGATTTTGTTCTTGCCGAACGCTTTTTGCCACACCGAACCACAACTCCGCTTCGACAGGCGCACACAGTTTTAATGATGTCCTACCTACGTGACGAACATGATTAAGCAAGTTTGGATTTTCCTTCAACAGTGCAATGGCAGCATTGGTATCCAATAAATAAGCCATCAGTCCCAAGTCTCTCTGAGTGTGTCAGTTCCTAAATCGGCATCACTAATATCATCCGGAAAATCTTCGCTTAAACCACCAGCCAATGCAGCCAGAAAGGCCGCTGTATCGTTCTTCTGCTCTGTTTGCGGCTGATCCATTGAATAACGTTGCTCCAGAAACTCGATAAAATCCAAGGCTTCGCGAGCAGCCGATTCCGGGAGATTTAAACTGTGTTTATAAATAGTTTCGGCTAGGTTCATTGGTCATTTCCTGAGCTAAGTCGGTATCACGTCTAAGAATATCCTATCCGCCAGTACTGGCAGCTACAAGCCTAAACCTATAGCGTAAATTCGTAAGAAGCACAAAGGGAATTTGCTAAAACGCGATATATTGAGGGCTTGGTAGTGTTCGCACCCTCCAAACTTGCGAGGAATCAGCGTATGGATCTAGCCAACAGAGCTTAGGTTGCAGACCAGAACCCAAAATCGGTAGTTGCTCAAGAATCATTTGCAGATAGTGTGAAACATTACTACCATCATCGCTGGAGGTAATAAATATGGCCAACGTCGAAAAAATATCTATCGCTTTAACACCCGAAATGGCGACTATTGTGCGGCAATGTGTTGAAAGCGGTGAATACGCCAGCTCCAGCGAACTCATTCGTGAAGCATTGCGTGACTGGAAAACTAAACGGTTGTTGCAACAAAGTGAACTTCAAGAACTGAAAAGTCTTTGGCAGACAGGTATTGATAGCGGCTCTGGAAAATTTACCGATATGGATGCCATTAAGATGGAGGCCAGAAAACGCCTTGCATCATCCACTAAATAATACGGCAAACTATCCATGGGTAGCGTCCAGCGTACTGCTCAATCCGAAGAAGATTTAATTGAGATATGGCTCTACATTGCCCAAGACAATCCTCCTGCGGCTGATAGAGTATTGGATGATCTGGAACAGCGTTTCATCATGCTGGCAGACAATCCCCAGATGGGTCGTTACCGTCCGGATATTGCACCGGAGCTACGGTATTTTATATCGGGCAAATACCTTATCCTTTACAGAACCCTAACCGATGGCGTGCAGATAGTTCGCGTCATTCATGGCGCCAGGGATTTACCCAACGTGATCTAGTCGCCGATGCACATTGGTATTCCGCTTCGGCTTTTGGCCTCGTGCGCAAGGCATTTAGACTGGCGCACGAAGTTTTTCGCTATCCTCGCCAGGTATAAAAGCTTGCGCGTGAACCTACATAGCCTTGCGAATCGAGCTAAAAGCCTTGCGTTCAAGGCAATTAAGCTTGGACCCGAGCCACGATAGCCTTTCGCATCAAGCTAACAGCCTTGAGGGCAAAGCATTTTGGTTGACGCCCAAGCTAACGAAGCTTTCGTGAATAGCAAAACACCATTCACGCCAGGCTACTAAGCTTAAAGTCCATATCTCCCCGCAAAAATAATGCCCTACACAGTCTAACCGTCGCGGACTTGGCCGCAATGGATTGTTGTAAACAAGATTGGGGGACTGTATATGCGCCAGCTCAAAGTACGCGGTAAATCACCTCTAGGTACGTGGGCGCCCTAGCGGCATCCGCCTCCCTCCAAGCGCTTGACGCGGCATTTCTGCAGCCAACGTATTACACCGGTGACATACAGCAACAAGGGCACGAAGCCTATTAGTAGAATGATTAACTGCCCGGTTAGGCCAAATGCCTCACCTGTATGTAATGGATAAAGCCATTCGACAAAAACATCACCACTGGATTGTGAGGATCGGTCCCGTAACGCCAGAACCTCACCACTATATTGATCGATCCAAATCCGCCGTTGCGCTTGAAGCCGATTCGGTTCACCGGGCGCTCGTTTACCAACTTCGTAACTGCCGGTTGCATCGTTTGGGAACACGATGTAACGAAAGTCGCCCTCGGGGCAATTTGCGTCAACGATCTGTTCCAGTTCGGACAAGCTGATGGTTTTGGGAGTGTCGAGATTCTGCGGCGGTCGGCTGGCATATTCCGGCCACGGCGAGGCAACCTGTGAGAATAAACCAACCAAGCCTCGGCCATAAATGGGAAATTCCAGATAAATGCCAGTCGCGACGATCACGAGCAAAACGATGCTGCCGTAGACACCACATATCTTGTGCCAGTCGTAAACCAAGCGCTCACGGCTGGTTTTAGGTTTTAAGGTCAATGCCGAGCGAAACTTGCCGGTTAGCGGCCACCAGACGATCAACCCCGCCAGTACCGACAACAACATCGCAATGCCCACCCAGCCAATCAGTGTCATTCCATTTTCGCCGAAACCCAGCGAGTAATGCAGCCGCAATACGAAATCCAGCAGCGGATCGCGCCAAATCCTGTGAAAATCGATTAGCAGACGTTGGCCGGTAACTTGCGCGCGGTAGGGATCGATGAAGATTTGGTGGCGTTCCGGATAATCCCGGCCCGGCGAAGTTTGCTCAAACCACAGCGCAAAAGCTAAACCTTCGTGCCGCGGATAATCCAGATTGATGGCTTTCGCGCCGGTCGGCAGGGCTTTGATGCCCGCCGCGACGATGGCGTCCAGTGGCGCCCGGCCAGTGGACGCTTGCCGGCTAATGGCCCTGACATCCGCGTTCAGCCACTCGTCCAGTTCATGTCCAAAAGCCAAAATACTGCCGGTCAAACCGATAATCACGAATATGGCCCCGGCAAACAAACCCAAGTAACGATGCAGGAACAGCCAGAATTTTCGGCGGTGTTTTCTTGCCGGTATCAACATAAATATAAAATGCTGAAATTAATACTCAAGACGAATCGACCCCATAAAACTTCTCGGTGCACCGATTGCGATAAAGTTGCCGCTGTTAGTGCCCCCGTAATAGCCTTTATCCAATAAGTTATCGGCATTGATTTGCGTGGTGAGTTTGGTTTTTCCAATCTTCATTTGATAGCTAGCTAGCAAACCCACTGTCATATATCCAGGCAATTGAAAAGAATTATCCGCATCGCCCTGACGCTGATCCACACCAGATACCCCGGCTCCAAACTTTAAACCGTGTAAAGAACCTGTTTGAAATTCGTAGGTATTCCAAAAACTACCTGAATGTTCGGGGGCGAGAAACAACCGCTTTCCGGTATTAGCCGGGCCGCCGTTACTGTCATTGTCTTTGGTGATTTTTGCGAAAGGCGTGTAGGCGTATGCGGCAATCATATTCCAGCCGGGCATTATCTCGCCGGACAGCTCGAACTCGACACCACGGCTTTCCGCTTCGCCGGCGGCACGTGGGAGAAATAGCGGTGCCTGAATGCCGGCTACGCGAATATTCTGTTTTGTCAGATCAAAATAGGAAATCGTACTGCTTAATCGTCCGTCAAAAAACTCGGTTTTGATGCCGGTTTCCCACTGTTGTGCTGTTTGCGGGGGTAGCCTTAAACCGTCAGATCTAAATAAGGTGCTGGAGGGGCCGAAGTTTTCAGTGTAACTTCCGTATACTGATAACCACTTCATAGGATGCCAGAGTAATCCCCCTCTTGGGCTCAGATAATCTTCATCGGAAGTCACCTTGCCAAGTATGTTATCTGATCCCTGAGCGCTGTCGTATCGAACTCCGGCCAATGCATGCAGATGGTAAGGCAACTCAATTTGATCTTGAATATATAAACCGTACCAGTCTTGGGTATAGCTGCCTTTAAATGAATTTGCGGAATCCAGCACCGGCACATTGGCTAAATATGACGGACTAAAAATATTATAACTTGGTGCGGATTGGCAGCAGTTGCCAACAAATTTATCATCAATTATAAAATGATCAAACCCAAGCAGAAGCTGATGGTGCACGCCAGCTGTATCAATTTTGCCGGACAAATTTAAGCTATTAAAATATCGAC
Source organism: Methylomonas defluvii (assembly GCF_033949435.1). Classification (NCBI taxonomy): domain Bacteria; kingdom Pseudomonadati; phylum Pseudomonadota; class Gammaproteobacteria; order Methylococcales; family Methylococcaceae; genus Methylomonas; species Methylomonas defluvii. The sequence goes on from NZ_JAXARY010000012.1 coordinate 147,971, forward strand.
CGGAGTCATTTTCCGGCCCAAGATTCAAAAACCTGTCAACATCCCCGTTATTACTGGCGGCACCAAAAAATAAAGACATGGTGCTGAAATCATAATTTTCATAGTTAAACCGATGGCTAATTTTCCAGTTGTCATTAAACTCATGCGACCAATTAAACCCAACTAATACCCTGTCCCCTTTGTTTTTACTCAGAAGCGGCTCGTGCAAAGCGGTATTAATTGGTACATTGGCTGGACGAGTGCCAATGTTTGTAATTCCTGGATCATTGGTTTCGTCAAAGTGTTGGTATTCCAATTCAAACGTCGCTTGCGTGCGCTGACTGATATTCCATTTTAAGACCGGCGCAATGAACACGCGCTCATTGTCGACAAAATCACGGAACGATCCCGCGTTCTCGTACGACAGGTTCAACCGGTACAGCAAGGTATCGTCATTGGTTAGCGGCGCGGAGGCATCAATTGTGGTTCGGTAAAAGTCGTAAGAACCGAACTGTTGTTGAAGCGAATAATATGGCGTCGACAGCGGTTGCTTAGTAACCATATTGATAATTCCACCCGGTTCGGAACGGCCAAACAATATCGATCCCGGACCTTTCAGCACCTCTACTCGTTCAAGATTGGCCATCTCGCGCTTGGTTGTTCCGCCACCCAAAATGGTTGGCAACAACATGCCGTCTCGGTACGTAATATTGTTTTGAAATCCGCGAATAATGAATCCGTCGGTGGTCCCTTGATTTAACGAACTGGTATTAACACCGGCGACGTTGCGTACTGCTTGATCCAAACGCACTACCTGCTGATCTTCCAGTACCTGTTTCGGCACCACCTGTACCGAGAACGGTGTCTCCATAATCGGCGTATCAGTCTTAGTTGCTGTAGAAGCATTGGGCAAACGGTAATCCGGGTTATATGGATCCGTTGAATCATAAACCGCCTTCCCTACCACCTGCACCGCCGGCATGGTCTGCGGCCCTAGATTGTTGTGCAGTTCCGCCGCTCGCGGCTGCAAGGTGATAGCCCCTTCGCCGGTCGTCACGGCCTGTAGCGGCGCGTCACCCAATAATATCCTGATCGCCTCGTCGGCGGTGTAGTCGCCTTGTAGGGCGCGGCTGCGCAGATGGTCGGCAATGTCGGTGCCGTACATCAGTTGCTGCTGGCTTTGCCTGCCGAACATCAGCAAGGCCTGGTTCAGCGATTGGGCGGGGATGTCAAAATGGTGTTTGCCGGCGGCTTCGCCGAGGGCGGTTTGCGAGATCAGCGCCGCGAGCAAGGCGGCTTTGGCAGCATGGCGCCGGATTTTGCCGGCTGAGACGGGTTTGCAATGCTTTGCGTTGGACATGGATTCTCCTGGTTTCGGTCTGATTACACGGCAGCAATTGGGCTGGTGTTAGTTAAGACGGAAACTTTTTGAAAACCCACATCAGTCGGCCATTGAATTTTTTACATTGGGGGGAAATAGGCAATGGAAAATTGAATTGGCGATGGCAAAGCGGGACAGTGTTTACCTAAGTAGTTGAGACTAAATCCCCCTCGGTCCCCCTTTTTCAAAGGGGGAAGTGGACGTCGCTGGCTCGGATTCGATGGTTTTATTTCCCCTCTTTGAAAAAGAGGGGCCAGGGGAGATTTTTTAGATAAATCCCCCCTCAATCCCCTTTATGCCCCCGAGGGTACTTTTTCAAAGGGGGAAGTAACAACGTCTAGCGCAGCACCACCAAATAGGGCGTAATACTTACAATCTGCAGCTCCGGTACTGCTGCTTTCAAACTGGCGATGGCTTGATCCAGCGCGTCCAAGCGAAACAGACCGCTGATGCGTTTGTCAGCCAACGCGGTATTCAGCAACACGACGCGGCCGGGACGGTATTGGTTGATTTGGGCAATGGCATCGCTTAGCGGCAAGCCGTCGAATTGCAGATAGCCGGCCCGCCACAGCGCCATGCTGTCCGGTTGGCCGGCGCTTTTTAGGGCAATGCTGTTGGCGCCTATCGACGCCGACTGTCCCGCCGTCAGGCGTTCTTGGTGTTGCTGCCCCGCGTCTTGTATTTCAACAATCCCTTCGACCAGTTCGACTTCGGTTTGCTCGGATTGTCGCTTTACGGCGAAGGCGGTGCCCACTGCCCGCACTTCGCTGCCGGCAGCAGTGACCACGAACGGCCGTTGCGGATTTTTAGCCACGTCAAAAAAGGCTTCGCCGGCTAATAGCTCCACCCGGCGCGTGCCGGCATCGAAGTGGATGGCCAGGGCCGTGGCGGTGTTGAGCATTACTCGCGAACCGTCGGCCAAGGTCACGCTGCGCTGCTCGCCCTTACCGGTGAGATAGTCTGCCCGCCAGAATGCCGGCGGATACAGCGCGGTGAGCGTGACTGCCAGCATTGCACAGCAGGCGACAGCCAAACGGAAAGATCGGCCACGGTGGCGGGTTCTGGTATTGACCCGGACTTTAAAATCCCTGGGGCTGTCATTTCCGCGTCGACGGGAATCCAGCATGGCAACCGGACTTGCGGCCAGCGCATCCGCTGCCTTAGCTTGCCTGCCGCCTCGCCCTGGAGACTGTCGTAAAAGCTCGCTTTCTTCTCGGGACGACTGCATCGATACAGAAGATAGGGTAATGTCGGGATCGATTACCGAGAGGCTTGGAGCGAGGGAATCAAAATGCGTCAAAGCGTTAGTTTGCATCCCCTCACCCTGCCCTCTCCCAGAGAGAGAGGGTTGTATTTTGGCTGCTAAGCTTCCCTCCCCCGGCAAGGGTTGCGCACCGGGAATGCTGCGGCGGCCGCGCAGTTGTCCCAAACCTGCCCACAGCGCTTGGGCGCGTTGCCACGCTTGTTCGTGGGCGCTGTCGGCGGCGCGCCAGGCATTCAGCTCTTGCCGCGCGGACGTGGAAAAATCACCGGAATGCAATTGGCTTAACCAAGCGCAAGCCTGTTCCAGCAAACGCTCGGCATCATCCGGCATCGGTTCGGTGGACATGGTTAATTCCTGGTTAAACGGTGGGGGAGATATATCATAGACGAGGCCGGAGGCCTAAACCACAGTCGCTATTCGAATCCATCCAGGGTTTTAGCACACTGCAGCAATGCCCTTTTGATGTTCTCTTCGACGGTGCGAACCGAGATATTCAGGGTTTCGGCGATTTCGCGCTGCTTCAGGCCTTCGAAGCGGTTCAGGTAAAAAATGCGTTGGCACAACGGGGACAGGCTGCTCATGCCCTCTATCAGGCGGTCCAAATCCTCCTCGCCCAGCGCCACGGTTTCCGCGCAGCGCAGGTCTTCCACTTCCGGCGGCGTATCGTCCGGCCACGACACTAGCGTGGCATGGCGCACGGTTTGACTGCGATAGTAATCAATCACCAGATTTTGCGCGGTACGGAATAGATAGGCTTTTAGATTGCCGACGTTACCCAAGTCCTCGCTGCGGCATAAGCGCACGAACGCTTCCTGGCAAATGTCGGCGGCGGTTTCCCGGCAGCGTACACGCGAATACAGCACAGTCTCCAACTCGCCGTGGCAACTGACGTATAGCTCTTGGAGAGATTGATGGGCTGGAAAAGACATTTGCCGGCTTAAGGGTTTCGGTATCAGGGCTTAAACCGAAAGTAACCAGCAAATTTAAAGCCGGACTAGAAATATTTTGCGCAATCAAACAGCTAGAAAATTGGCAAGACGCCAAATCCGATAGTTTTTTATTAATCTATGTTAAATAAAGCTGATCTAGCCCCCCGTTTCACACATATTTGCTACACCTAACCGACAGAGACGGCCCACCCACAGCCATGGTCCGACAGCTTAACATTCGTCAAACCCCTCGCCTCTTTCCCGGCTTTTCCGCGCGGCTTCCGCCAGCAATTCATCGATAAAATATCGACAGTAATTGGGTACGTACAGTTGTTTCAGGTAAGCAATCTTAGTTGTGGAACTGGGTATCAAGCCCGACAGGTCTAGAGCGACCAAATCGGCATCCTTGCTGGCTTCGTAAGCCGTACCGGCAATAATCCCCACGCCCATTCCCAAACGCACATAGGTTTTTATCACATCGGAATCGGCCGCCGCCAAGGTAATATCCAGTGGTAAATGGGCGTTATGAAAGGCTTTTTCTATCGTCGAGCGACCGGTAAAACCAGGGGTGTAAGTCAAAATCGGCTCAGCTGATAGCCGTTGCAGGCTTATTTCGCCTTCCGCCAGCCGGTGACCGAGTGGCACCACGGCAACGTGATGCCAGTGATAACAGGGCTTGACCACTAATTTGTCGTCTTCGTCCAGTTTTTCGGTGCAGATGGCGATGTCGGCTTGATGCCTATGTAACAAATTAATCAGATTATCCGGCGACGATTGCACCATATAGATTTTAATGCCCGGATATTTGCGCCTAAACCGGCCTATCGGTTCCGGCAGTAAATATTTAGCCTGCGTATGAGTAGTCGCTATCCGTAAGGTGCCGTTACTATTTTCCAGAAAGTCGTCGGCAATCAGTTGGATATTTTTTTTAGCCTGATTGATTAAATCCACTTCTTCCATGATCTTTTCGCCCAAGGGCGTCAGACCCGTCAGCTTTTTTCCCTGTCTGACGAACAGCGGCGAGCCCACTTCTATTTCAAACAACTGGAGTTGCCGACTGACCGCCGACTGCACCACGTGCATTTTTTCCGCGGCTTTGCTCAAGTTGCAATCGGTTTCCTGCAAAACTCGCAGCAATTCCAATTGATTAAGATTCATAGGCGTGCTCCTAAAAAAATTCCGGGATTCAAAGCAAAATTTTATTACTAACCTATACTGTAATTCGACGTTGCAATGACAATCTATTCTTTCGATATAAAAATCACATTATATCGTTTTAATTTAGAGGTTCCGTTCATTAACATGACAAATCGACCAGGTGATTTTGTCGGCTTTTGTTAGTGAGAGGCAAACCTCCTCCTAGCGACAGGGATGTTTTGATGGCGGGTTGCATAGACCCGCCATTTTTTTCGTCACCAGTCTGAGCACATCGGGGCAATCAAGCGATGATTATTAACCCGGCCACTAACTACCGTTCGCCTTAATGCCCTTGCGGGTACAGAACCTGCGGAATGCAAACCAGCCGGGGCTTCAACGAGCTCAGCCTTTATGCCCCTGAGGATACGAAAGGGATAACGGTGTGCAATATAGGACCGAGAAATCCTTTCCTGGGATGATGACGAGCGGTCGCCCCTTAAATTTCGCCACTACCGTGAAAGCGGCCTCTCCGAGGCTGCGAACGAATTGGCTGATGGCAAAATAGTTTCGGAGACCCTAACCAGCGACAGTCCGTTTACGCTGCAACTCCGCCAGAGTCGTTTCCAGCGCATTGGCCAAAGCCTCCGCCAGCACCATCGCCTCATCGGCTTGATCCTTGGCGGCCAACTCGGCTTGCTGCGCCAAGCTTTGTATTTGCTGAATCTCGAAAATGCCGGCAAAACCTTTCAAATTATGCGCGACAAATTTAATGGCGGCATAGTCGCGCTGCTGAGAGGCCAGTCTTAGTTTATCGACATTCGCCTGCTGCGCGCCGTCCAGCGCATTGTCAATCAACTTGTCTATAAAGGCCTGACGACCATCAAAACGTTGCTGCAAGGCCACCCAATCGATCAAGCCTTCAGTAATTACCGCCGCCATTGGCTCATTTGCTGTTTCCGGATTTTCGATTACAGCTGCGGCGCCTTTTCCGCTTACTTCGTCAGATACTTTGATCACGGAGACATGCTTCCGCAATGCAGCGACCAGGGCGTTGGCATCGATCGGTTTGGTAACGCGATCCCGCATGCCCGTTTCCAGGCAGCGTTGCCGCTCTTCGGGCATGGCGTGAGCAGTCAAACCGATGATTGGTAAATCCGGGGCAATTTCCAGAATACGCCGCGCCGCCTGATAGCCATCCATCACCGGCATCTGAATATCCATCAACACCGCGTCGAAACCGGCATAGCCGACTTCTTCCAAGCGATCCAGCGCCTGTTGGCCATTTTCAGCAAAAGTCACGTGCGCGCCTTCGTGGCTCAGCAAATCCTCCAACACCAATCGATTTAAAGCGACATCTTCCGCCGCCAATACTCTAAAGCCGCGCAGACGCCCGCCATTATCCTGATGATAATTGACCGAATGCTCGACACCGGCATCCGTGGCCGGTAGCGGTACAGTCAGGGTGAATTTGCTGCCTGCGCCCAAGGTACTTTTAACGACAATATCGCCGCCCATCAAGTTGGCAAGATCCCGGCTAATCGCCAAACCTAAACCACTGCCGCCGAATTTACGGGTGGTAGAGTTGTCCGCTTGCTGGAAAGCGGTAAATAGGCGACCAATCTGCTCGGCGGTCATGCCGATACCGCTGTCCGTGACGCTGATGTCCGTCATATCTTTCTGCCGATAAATTTCCAGGCTGACATAGCCATGATCGGTAAACTTCACCGCATTTGACAATAAATTGACCAAAATCTGCCTTAAGCGCAACGGATCGCCATTGACCCATTCCGGCAAATCTTGGGGACGATGCACTATTAAATCGAGTTGCTTTTCCTTGGCACGCATATCCACCAGACTGAGGGCGTCTTGTATCAAAGCATCCAGACGAAACGGATGCTCGTCTAAGGTCATCTTGCCGGCCTCTATTTTGGAGAAATCCAAGATGTCGTTGACCACACTGAGTAAATGCATGCCGGCATCATGAATACGGGCGCTGTTTTCCTGCATATTGCGCCCGGCATTGTCGCGCAGGTTCATTTTGGCCAGGCCGATAATGGCATTTAATGGGGTACGAATTTCATGACTCATATTGGCAAGAAACTCGCTTTTCATATGCACCAGGTGTTCGGCTTCCAAACGCGCGGCTTCGTGCGCTTGCTCTACCGCTTTGCGATGGCTAATGTCACGCATAACCCCAATGTAAGTGCTACCAAAATCGTCCATCAATTCGTTGACGCTCAACTCTATCGGCACCAGCAGCCCATCCTTACGCTTGCCTTCCACTTCGATTCGCCGGCCGATCATCACCCGTTCCTTGATATTGTCCAGATGCCGGCGCAAATAACCGTCATGCTCGGAATAGTAAGGCTCCGGCATCAACATCTTCACATTTTGCCCCAATAACTCGTCTTCCTCATAGCCAAACAAATCGCTAATGGCGTCGTTAACCAGCAGCATGATGCCTTTGTTATCAATCAACACCACGGCATCGGACATGGTCCGCAGTACCGCCCTAGTCCTGGCTTCGCTGGTCATCAGTGCCGCTTTGGCACGTTTTTTTTCGCTGATGTCGCGCACCGTGGCTTGCAGCACAATTTCGTTGTCGATCTCCACCCGGCTGAGTTGCACTTCGGCGTAAAAGGTTTCGCCGGTTAAGCGTTGGTGCAACCATTCGAAGATCACCGAGCCTTCGGCGATGGCCTGCTCGAGCTTTTCATTGGCCAGCTCGGCGGATGATAGGCCGTTTGGTTGAAATTCCGGCGACAATGAGGCCGGGGTTTGCGCTAAAAACGCTTGTTCATCCCGGCAAGCAAACAGATTGAGTGCCGCTGGGTTAACCGAGATAAAGCCACGGCTGGCACTGAGGGTCATCAGCGCATCCCGCGACGATTCGAACAGCGCCCGATGCCGCTGTTCGCTGGCTTGCAAAGTTTGTATGGCCTGTTTTTGCGCGGAAATGTCTCTGATAAAGGCGCTGAACTCGACAGCATTTGCCAATTTATTAGGGGTGATGGCCAATTCAATCGGAAACTCATGCCCGTCACGGTGCAGCGCCACCACTTCAATTCGCTGATTTAACACCGTTCCGCGCCCGGTATCCAAATAGCGCCGTATGCCTTGCTGATGAGCTTGTTGGTAACGCTCCGGAATAATCACATCATGCAACAAGCGGCCCAAGACTTCGGTGGCCGGCCAACCGAATATCTGTTCGGCCTGGCGATTCCAGCCATTGATAAAACCATCGGCATCCATCTGCACCAAAGCATCCAACGCGGTATCGACAATACTGCGGATGCGGATCTCGTCCTCGCGCCTCGCAGCCAACAGCGCCGCAAAGCCATCAGCCATCTCGTTAAAGCTCTCCGCAACCTGCCCGATTTCATCACGCAGGGTTAACGGCATTCTTTGCTGAAAATCGCCGCCGGCAAACGCTTTTGCCGTTTTCGCCAGCCTCTCCACGTATCGGCTCACTGCAAGATGCGCGCCAATCGCAAAGTAAATGATCAGCATAAATATAAAGCCGGGGATGCCGATACTCAGCGCTAGCGTGGTTTTCGCCACGCCAATTCTGGCCTCGATCAGTTGTTCGGCGGCAGGGATAAAACTGTCGTAAATTTCCGCATACGCTGTATCCAGCGCTAAGGTAACGGTGGAATGAAAGTATTCCGGATTGATGGAGAATTTTTCCTCCACAATATCGGCAATGACATGCTGAGTAATCAGCCTGGCTGCGTTGACAATATTTTCCCTGGTGGTGGCGAGTATTGGGTGCAATTCCGGTTTATAGCGTTTAAAATCATGAGTCGTTTCTTCAATGACCCTGATGCCGGATTCGATTCTGTCCTTAATCAGGTAAATTTCGATTTTTTCCTGAGCGCTAATCTGCTTTTTGGCCAGTATCCCAATGCCATACGCACGCAATTGCGCAACGCCTTCCAGGGCCTTTGGCATTTGCTCGGTTACCAGCATGATCAGATGGTAGGAATCCAGATTCGAGTCGGTGAACAACAAAGATTCCTCGCCAATCAGTTCTTCTAAATCCAATAACTTCTCGACCAAACGGCTGTGTAAGCGGTAGCTTTCTTCAATGCTTTGGTTGGCGGCGTTTTGCCGGAGTTGCTCCCAATCGTTTTTTATATCCGCGTATGCCGCAGCGGTCAACGAATCCGCCGCCAGCGTTGGCCCCAAAGCCGATAAGGCCGCAGCGACTTTGGCTTCCGATACGTCAAGTTTATCCCGCAAACTCTCTATGCCGCCGAGCACCGCCACGGTAATACCGCGATGCTGCTGCACAGATTGCATGGTCTGCGTAATATGCTTGATTTGTAACAGTCCCTGCAGCTCGCGCTCTGAATCCAATATCACCCGGTTCAGACTTTGATACAGAGCGTAAAACACCACGGCAACCGCCAGCAACGACAGAAAACCTATCACCACAAACTTCTTGCTGAAACTCAATCGATTCATCAGCGCCACGGCGGGCGAAAACAAAGCTTGCATAGGCAATCCTCGATGCGAATATTAGATCGGTAGCGATTCGGACGGGAGTTAGCGGCGATCTTGGGCCGATAACAGCAAGGCTTTTTGTTTTTCGACAATTTTGTTCAAACGTAAGGCCAGCCTGTTATCGTTCTCGAACAGGTTGTCCATTTGCGAAGTGAGTTCGTCCACGTAACCATGTAGCAAAAACTCCTGGCTATCGGTCAACCCCAAATGAATAAAGGCGCTTTCCATGTTCATTTTGTGCTGTTCGGCTAAATTCACCATCTGCGAGTGATTACTTTGTTGATTGGCCTCGATTTCGATCAATAAATCGGTCAACTCTCTCACGCCTTCCAGGCGGGCATTCGCTTCCTGTAGGCGTTGTTGTTCGCTGATCATGGCTTCGATACGGGCACCGGCACCTTCGGCAAGTATCGCCAGATGATCGCGCAATCGGCCAATCGCATCCGGATCGTCGGTATCCAGGCCGGTCACCAATAGCGTTACGTGCGGAAAATTAAACACCAAGCGATCACCAGCCTGATAAATCCGGCCCAACTTAGCCACGTAGGTAAGGATGGAGGCTTCGAGCGGCGTACAGATTGTTTCCGGACTAAAGTCGTATTCGTTCACGGTATCGGTCAATTTCACCAAACCGTTTAGATCGTATTGCTGCAAGGTCTCGATTAACAAACTACCCAATTGCTGAAACGTATTGCATTGAAACGATGAGCGTAAGAACTGCAACACCGTGCCGGTTTCGCCCAAACTGGACATAGCGGTAAATGCGGTTTTTTGCGCATAAGACAGTTGCGATTGCAGTTGCCGTTTTTGCTGCTCGGCTTCGATGGCCAAATCGACCTTGCGCAGAAGCACGTCTTTTTTGGCATTTTTCGGAATAAAATCGTTACCGCCGGCATCGAACGCGGTCAGTAAAATCTCCAGATCGTCGTGGGCAGACACAAACATGACCTGCACATCGTCATTGCCGTCAGCGCGAATCTGCCGACATACCTCGATACCGCTGAGGCCCGGCATTTCAATATCCAACAAAATCAGATTGGGGGCCAAATCCATGGCGGCCAAACATTCCTCGCCATTGGCAAACTCGTGGAGTTGATAGCCATGCCCCTGCAATTGGTCGGTTATGACCAAACGCAACAGAGCATCGTCATCCACTACAAAAATACAGAACGGTTTTTCGGGCATGATATTTCCTGGGTTGCTGGATTTGCGGGTGAGGCGATAGCGTGTGCCAAATAAGCATAGCGGTCCGGGCCAAAATTGCCCGACCGCTTACTTAAACCATCTTAACAGCCGCAGCGAACATTCATGCCGGCGGCCGGGCAGAACTGTGACGGCCGCATCGGTTGTGATAATAAGCTTGTGATAAGGCGCCAAAAATACCTGATCACCAGCGGGATTGGCGTATACAAGCGCGAATCAGGCGCCGTGCGCATTGGCAATAGCCAACGCCGCCCAATCGAAGGCCGGGCCTATATCCCATTTATCGCTACGAAAATTCACATGACTGGCGATACCGGAATAACTTTGGAAAAAATCCAGATCGCGTTCGAATTGCTTGGCTTTGGGAGGCAAGGTTTTCGGTATGGAGAATCGCCCGCATAAATCGTTCAGCAGCAAGCGAATCGCTCCTACCTGCTGCGCGGGAAAAGTAGCGAAATACTGCTCGCCCCGATAGCTGGTTTGCCTATATTTATCGGTTTGGGTTTTGTCGCAGTATTGAGTACCGAATAACTGGGTTTGGCCCCGACGCGGCGGCCACCAATTCAAGACTTCCGGATTATCCGGCGCCGGCCGCAATGGCCCGACATTGGCAATTTCTATCGCTATCGAGCGCTGATCCAGCCGGCCGTTAAATCCCTTCACCCCCAGATGATAAGCCCACTGCGTCGGATCGAACACTTCATAGACCGTGCCGTCGACATCCACCAGATAAGCTGCGGCGATATGTTGGGCATCGCCGATCCAGGTATCGAACGCCGACTTGGCAGACGAACCCGCCGTGAAGTGCAAAACAATCAGATCTTTTTTCGGCCGCTCGGGAAAAAACTGCCCAGCCGGCAAACGGAATCGGGAGCGATTGATCTGCAAACCTGCAGCCGTAGCGGCAGCTTGGTCAATGAGCAGCATAGTATCGGTGCTCGCCTCGTCTTCGTTCGGCGTTAGCAATATCCGCGGATTGGGCCGATCTGTGGCCCCCGCCCAGAAAAAACAATTGTCTTTATCCTGATACCAATAGCCGTTGCCGGACACCACATCACCCGCCGTAAAGCTGACAACCTCGACTTTACTGCCGGCATCCAAGACGCGCAGCACCGGTGCGCTGACAGACGCGCTACTGCGGAGATTTACTTTACTCAGCAAGCCGATTGGCTTGCCGGCCACTAAATTGGTTGCCGGATCCGGCACCGCAGTGGCAATCAGCTGGGCAATATCGACATTGGCAGCGGGACAGTTTACCGAGGCGCGAATCGCGCTATGCGACAACACATGATCCGCATCGACGCTAATCCGCCAGCGGTCGGCAATTTCCCTGATTAATTTCGAGCATGCCGCTAATTGCGTGGCCGTAGGCGGGCCAAGCACCGACACTTCTAAGGCAACACCAATCGAGAAAAAATTGGGATTGGTGTTGGGCCGCTGCTTGATAAATTCGGCAGCCGGATTGACCACCAAACCGGCATGAAATGCCGTGTCGGCTTCCTGGACGTATTGATGAATCTCACCGTTGTTGCCGATGGCATAATGCACAGACTGCAACGTGCCCGGCTTGTTGTAGCACATAGCGGCATTCGCCAAAGTGCTATCAGTCGTATGCAAAACTATAATTTCCGGTTTGAAGCCAGCCGGGCGACCGACCCGAAAATTACCCGGCGCGCAGCCTATCCATTGCTTATCCATACGGCCTCCTCAGCCCTGCGCCTTCAGATCGCCACGTTCGCCGTGTAACGGATTGGATGCCGGCAAAGTGCCGGGGGTTTGAGGTTCGCCGCCCGCAGTCTGCGTGGTTTGGCGAATAGCTTTCTGCTCATCATCTTTGCGGGCAAGGCCGGAGCGCAATTGCACCAGCTTACTCAAAGCGTTATACCAAAACGGCCCGCCCAGACTCAGTAGAAAAATCGACAGAATCAAACCGGGAATGCTTACCAGTTTCCAATGCTTGCACCAACTCTCCCGATCAACAGGCAAACTGATCAAGCCCTGTTGAGCTAGAAAATTCAGATAATACTTTTGCTTTTCCATCTCGAGGCCTTCTTTGGCTTTAACAGTCTCGTCAGCCGAGGTCTCGGTATCCTGCTCTCCGGTAGCTTTGGCGGTAGCCGGTTGAACCGCCTCTTTTATTTGCTGATCTTCCGTTAGCGAAGGGGCCAATGCCACAAAAGTCGCGCGCATTTGCTCGTCCATGGACAGCCGATTGATCAAATACACGGTGTCCAACTGCAACGCAATCGCTACCAGGGTGGCGCTGATCACGCTGACTACGCGGGTAGTAGCGATAAATCTGACACTGACCCGGTCAAGCAAATGGTCGAAATTCAAACAAATGTTCGCCAGAAAATCGCTGGATGCTTCTTGTAGCAAGGCATTGGCCTCGCGCACGTCGTGCGCCAGTTCCGGGTTGGATTTTTCAAATTCCAGCGCCAGCATCCGCGCATTTTTTAAGGTAGCGGCCGGATCTTCGATACCATTGTCGTGCAATACCGATTTCAACTTGTCCAGCAGATCGATTTGTCCGGCGACGATTTTCTCCAACTGCTGAAACTGTTGTTTTTTGGTTTCGGCCTTTTCTTTTTTGATCTTGGCAAGCAAAGCTTCAATATCCAGGCGCTTAAAAAACAGCGGATATTCCAGGAGTTTGCTTTCCAACGCTTCCGTGGCCTGGCCAACATTGATGGTTTTATTGGCTAGCCTGGCTTTGATCTGTTCAAATTCCGTTTTGATCGACACATCGTAGCCAGCCGCTAAATCCAGCAAAATCTTGATAAATTCTTCGCGATGGATCACTTCGCCGAACTGAAAAAATTGCAACCACGCCGGCAGTCGGCAGCGACAGCGGCCGCCGATAGTCCGTTGCGTCAGGGTTAAGGCGGCGATGGCCTCGGCCTCGGTTCGGGAAAAGCGGGCATCCAACAATTCCAGCAAGTCGGCCAAACCGGTGCGCAGATTGCGGCCGCGGCTGGCCAGTAAATTCAAAATGCCCTGACTGATTAAGGTCACCGCCATGCTGACGATCAACATCACCACCGATAAACCCAGTAACACGTCGAGTGACTTCAACATTATTCTTCTCCTTTGGAAGGCCGTTGCGGCCGAATGAATCTAACATTCCCGCAAAGGCGGCGTCCAGGATTTTGGCTCTGCCGATCCAGCAGCAGCACAAACTCAAATGCCAGTCTCCACAGCCAAACGCTCCATCAAATAACACAAACAGTCCTGGCGGATGACTCGTGCGTCCAGCGTTAGCATGGACGGCATTGTTTGCCGAGTGATTTGCACTTGGCCATCCGTAACAGTCAGGAATTGCTCCGTAACCGGCTTACCGTCGTTGTCTTTGGCAATCAAGGGCATCCTGGCGCAGTCGGTTGTGCCCAACACCGTACCGGCCGGAATCTCCGTGAAATTCAGACTTTCCAATTCCGGATCAAGAAGCAGATCGGCAGTGGCATCGCTAAAGCTATAACGGACATTTTCGGCAACAGTCACTTGCGCCACCGTGTGATAAATATCCACATCCTGCTTCGCGACTGGTTGGGCCGGAAATTCATGCAAGTGCAGGCAACTGTCCAGAAATTGAAAAGCATGTTCGGTACCGTGCGGCTGGCCGGGACGGCCGCATTCCAAGGTCACCGCCGGGCAAAACTCGGCAAAGGCGCTGGATTGGGTACCCTTGGGATGGGTGAAATACACCAGCAAACGGCCGAACAGCGCACCCAGATGCAGAAAATCCTTATCCAATTTGTTGATGCAGGCGTAATGCGGATTCAGGCCGGTATTGTTATGCACATCCACACTGGCAAACACCTTGCGTTCACGCATAATCTGGCAGATCTGCGCCGCCCAAACCGTCTCCGGCGACTCGGGTAGCGCTGTGCCGGGCCAGATGCGGTTGAAATCCGGCTGGCCATCCAGCCGTCTTAGGTTAAAACGCGCCGCCTGGGTATTACCGAAAAACAGCGTCAAGCCGCGCGGCAAGCTTTGGCCGTGATATTTTTGCAGCAGCTTTTGTACTGCCAGAAAGCCGGTGAATTCGTTGCCGTGCAGCAGCACCGAGACGAATAACGTTTCCGGGCGTTTGCCGGGGAGGTGGAATAGTGTTGGTTCGGCGATTAGGGTGTGTAGGTTATTAACCGAAATATCCAGCAAACCGTTTGGCAGGCTGTCGAATTGTTTGGGGATGCAATTGGCGCGTGAAATCTGTGGCATAACGAATTTAACTGATTTGCTTGGAGCGATTCTATCGTTATTTTCAGGCTGACATAAATGAAACCGGGAAAACCACCTATGCTTACCCGGCCACAGCCTTATTAACCCGGCCCTATTTATCTCTGGTGCCCCGTTAGGGCTGAGCTCGTCGAAGCCTGAGGTGGCTGGCCCTTCGTTAAACTCAGTATCCTCAGGGCAAAGGCGAATGGCATTTCCGATCTACGCACCCGCTACATTTCACTAAATTTACATCCCGAGGTCCTTATGGATAAAGACAATACAGACAAGACTACCTATGCGCCGTTCATTCTTCTGGACTCGGGAGAATACCGGTCTCTAATACTTTCCGACCAGGATATGGTTGAGAAATTGCATGTATTCGAAGAGCGGGCTGACGAAGGCTGGAATGGCAACGGTTACGACTGGAACTCAATTGCTCAAGTCATACTATTCGAACAACTGCCCGATTTACAAGATGAGCTCGATTTCGATCCGGAGGCGGGAATGTTTTCCGCACAAGGATCACGTTCCGCGCTGGAACGTCTCGGAAAAGCAATGTCATTGGCCTTTAACAACGAAGAGGTACTTCGAGATCTGCTGTCACGGGCTGAACTTGATTGATCGGTTGGCGTAGAACAGTTGTTTATCATTCCCACGCTCCAGCGTGGGAATGTAGCCCGCACCGCTCCAGCGGTACGCACCAGGACGCTGGAGCGTCGAGCCCCTGTTCCCACGCCGGAGCGCTCATCGTTATACACAAGTCTCCCAACGACTAAACTACCAGGAGGCATGAGGCATATAGATGATGGAGAACAGCGATGAGCAATTGGGCCGAAGAAGAAGTACAAACCGCTGATTTGG